>PSRH01000208.1 GCA_003175915.1 Candidatus Melainabacteria bacterium
GGCCGACGATTATTTTCAAACCTTGCCACTCATCCTTTTTCTCGGCGGTTTTTGTCAGCCAATGAGCTTTAAGTTTATTGATTATAGTCTTAATCGAAAGCAGCGGCAGCCTCCTTTCGCCCGTTCGTCCCCAATAATTCAAGGATAGTGAATTGGCAAGAATGGCAGGTTGTCGTTACAAATACTTTAAGTAGAAGTTTTCTGCGCGCCTATAGCATAGTAGCCGTTGACAAACTATGTAAGCAATTTCGGTTAGAATGGCTCGCTGCGGTGACTTGCCACCAGCGCGCCTGCCAGGAGATTGAATTGTGCCACCAAAAAGCCAATTTCTATTGTTCAGTCTTATATCAAGTATATGCCTTGCCATCAATTTGCTCGTCACGACAACTTCTGCTCTTAGCAGTGATCGATCAGCTAGCGCCATAGCTCAATCAGGAAAATCAGACGATCTCTTCGCAAGACTTGAGGCACTCGTCAAAGAATATTATCCAAAAGCAAAGATAACTAGATCAGACAAGTCGATCCACTTCCAGACCAAGGTAAAGAGCGAAGAGGGTTACTACTCGCACAAGCTTGAATTAGCCCCTATGTCGGGCGGCATTCGCGGGGACGTTTCGCTGGAACCTGGCGAATACACGGGATCCTATAAAGACAAGTTGGCCTGCGAATTGAATGAAGGATACTTTAGGCTGCTGGTCCTGGCACCTCATTGCCAGGCATCCGACTGCCATTTACTTGCGATTCTGGCTTTTCCAGCAGACGTCTCTAGCGAGTTCAAAAGCGATTTCAAAACAATCGTATCCGGGTTTGCCACAAAAGAAGTCGCCTGGCAAATCCCGGCAACAAAAGCGAACGAGCCATTAAGCAGTTCCTCTCCG
Organism: Candidatus Melainabacteria bacterium; assembly: GCA_003175915.1. Lineage (GTDB taxonomy): Bacteria > Cyanobacteriota > Vampirovibrionia > Obscuribacterales > Obscuribacteraceae > PSRH01. Next base: position 879 of record PSRH01000208.1, read on the forward strand.
ACAAATGCAATCGAGGAAAATAACAAGAGCATTTCGCCGACAAGCACTTCGATAGATCAAACAAACAGCTCCCCAACGGCACCAATAGCAACTCCGACGCCAATACCCACACCTATAACACCAACACCTCCTTCAACTGAACTAGCTGAAAGTGTAAAGCCTGATCGAAACACTCAGACCAATCCCCTGATAAAGAATGCCCACGAGGTATTCGATCGATTCAAAGCTCTCGATCTAGCTAGCAATCCAAGAATAATTGAGCTCTACTCCAATGACGCCAAGATATACATGGGGATCATTGGTGCGAACGGTCAAGTTGATTGGAGAACTCTAGACAAAGAAACTTATGGGACTTTCACCGCCAGCGCTTATCGCGCCGCTGCAAAACTGAATGCACAAACCCGCTATGAAGAACCGAAATTCACTTTAGATAAACGTGGCGGGGTCATGGTTTCGTTTAGCACGCGCATGCCCGGTAGCGCCACGAACATTCAATGGTTAGTGCGCCCGAACAAAGCAAAGGTCTGGCAGATTGTGGACGAGCGCTCCATATCACGTGCGATGAAATAAAAGATCGCATATTAGATTACGCCCAAGGGCGGTCTAGTCGCCAGACTTTGCCTCAATTTCATCCAGTTGGCTGATTACGCCGCGGTAATGATCGATCAATCCGGAGGCTCAAAGGATAAACTTAGAAAAGTCCCTGCCATCAAGCAATTAATAACATGACTGAAGATAAGTCCTGCCATTTCCCCTATTTGCCCCATACCGACCATGATCGCGAAGAGATGCTGAAGGCGATCGGCGTCTCATCTTTCGATGAGCTGGTCAAACTGATCCCGAAAGAAGTGCGCGCCCAATCGCTAAACTTGCCGCGCGGCATGAGCGAGCTCGAACTGAGCGAACATATCGCTTCATTGGCTGCGAAGAACAAACCGGCGTCAGCCCAGGCCTGCTTTCTTGGGGGCGGCTCCTATCGGCGGTTTGTGCCGGCGATCGTTCCTTCAATCATCTCACGGTCTGAATTCTCCACGGCTTATACACCCTATCAAGCCGAGGCCAGTCAGGGTACTTTGCAAGCCATCTACGAATTTCAGACGGCTATATGCTTATTGACTGGTATGGATGTCGCTAATGCATCTATATACGATGGCCCAACCGCTTGCGCTGAAGCTGCTCTTATGGCTTGCAGACTGAAGGAAAGGCACAAGATCTTCATAAGCCTTGCGCTCAATAACGAATATGCTTCGGTGACAACTACCTACGCCAATGCTGCCCATATTGATGTCGGCCAGCTAGCTTGTCCTAATGGTCTGACTGACACCAAGAGCTTGGGCGAGTGCGCCGCTTTGATCGTGCAGTATCCCAATTTCTTAGGCTCAATCGAAGATGTCAAAGTCCTTGCCGAGGCTGCCCATAAAGTCGACGCCCTCCTCATCGTCGTCAGCGATCCCTTGAGCTTGGGCCTGCTTGCCCCACCTGGTCAGTTTGGCGCCGACATCGTCGTTGGTGACGCTCAGCAATGTGGCAACTTCCTCTCCTTTGGTGGCCCGACAGCCGGCTACATCGCTTGCCGGCAGGACTTCATCCGCCAGCTTCCCGGTCGTCTATCCGGTATGACCGTTGATAAGGAAGGAAAGCGGGCTTTCACCCTTGCTCTGCAAACACGCGAGCAGCACATCCGGCGGGCCAAAGCCACTTCCAACATATGCACCAATCAGGCTCTTAATGCTTTAGCTATGCTCGTCTATTTGACGGCCATGGGTCCTCATGGGCTAAAGCAGGTTGGCATGCTGAGCATGCAAAGAGCCCATTATTTGGCCAAGCGGTTGGCGGCCATTCCGGGTGTGAAAATGCCTCTTACTGCCGCCTTTTTCAACGAGTTCGTGATCAACACCCCGAAACCATCAAGATATGTTCTTGAAGAACTCCTTAAAAATGGAATCATTGGTGGGCTGGATTTGAATGTTCACAAACCTTCAATAAGTGACGGAATCCTTGTTGCCGTGACGGAGATGAATAGCCGAGCGCAGCTGGACCACTATGCCGATACGCTCAGCCGCATATTGTTAGACGAGGACAACCCCAAAGACATCGGCAAGCCAAACTCAGTCTCGCTGGCACGGTCCGGCAAAACCTCCTCACCAGTGAAATAGAGCAAATCCGGCAGGGCATCATTAAGTACTTGTATAATCTCCCTTGTGCTGTGACCATCCTTATTGATCTGCCAAGGACTTTTCGTGTTTTATGGACCAATCTGATTCACTGACCTCGCCACGTTCTGATACGCCTGTCGACGATCCCACCAAAAAGCGCATGAACTCTGGTTCGAACTCTCAGAATCAAAAGAGAAATGATAAACCAAATCCGATCGTCGCTTTTATTCGAGAGTTAGTCGAACTTTTAGTTGTCACGCTGGTTTTGTTGATCGTCATTCGCTGGGCATTGGCTGAGGCCCGCTATATCCCGTCGAGCTCCATGGAGCCGACCCTGCAAATAAACGATCGCTTGCTGGTCGAGAAGGTGTCGGGGCACTTGCACAAACCAATCCAACGCGGCGATATCCTCGTCTTTTATCCGCCGCCCATAGAGGTCGGGGGTAACGATTTAAGCATGGATCCCCTCACCGTGCTCGGTCGCTGGACCGGTCTGCCATTTCTGCCCTACGAGCCAGCTTTCATAAAGAGGGTGGTTGGGCTTCCCGGTGAGCACATTAGAGTGGCTCGCAATCAGGGAGTGTTCATCAATGGCCAGCTTTTGAACGAATCTAGCTATGTCAAAGAGCTACCCGCCTACGAGTTAAATGTTCTGGGAGACATTCAGGGACGTTCTAACTCGGGCAAGTTGATTCGACCTTTTGCCAGTCCCAAGCAGGCTAATGAGCCGATCATCGTGCCGAAAGGCTGCCTTTTTATGATGGGCGACAATCGCAATAACAGCGAAGATAGCCATGTTTGGGGCTTTCTTGACCAGAAACGCGTAATCGGGCGAGCCTGCCTGCTCTTCTGGCGCCAATTAGAACCCCAGAAATACCCGACCATTCTCGACGAATAAGCCCCTTTCCCGGGCAGGCGCTTTTATCGGCAAAAGGCAATGACAAAGGCGCCAAGGGCCCGCTGTTGCTGGACCCGGCCCGTCAGTGCCGTCTTAAATTAATCTCGAGAAATTGGGTATATAGCCACAAGTCGGGTCGTGCAGCGGTGCAAAATGAGCGGACTGACGGATGTCTAACACTTTGGGCTCAAAGGGCAAAAGAAAGCCCCAAAGCCTCGATCAGCCAATAATTAACCAAGGCCCGCCGAAGTCCAAGCCCAACCCTGGCGAGACGGCAACAGTGACGCACGGGGCACCTCTTAACGAGCTGGAATCCGAGCTAAACAAGCGGGAGTTGGCTCTCATCGAGCATGAAATCAAATCACTCCACATGAAAGAGGAACTGGAGCGTTTGCGACCTCTTTCTGGGCTCTATCGCGTTGTCAAAGCGATGGCTAGAGAACGCAAGCTCGAGAAAATTCTTGAAGTGATTACCTCCGAGACGCAAGTAATGCTGGATTGCGACCGTTGCAGCGTCTTTGTTCTTGACCAGGACACAGGTGAACTCTGGACCCAAATCGCCCAGGGGCTTATTGGCAATCGTGTCATTACAATTTCCATCAACTCAACCAGCATCGTCAGCGACTGCGCCAGAAGCGGTCAAATAATCAATATCGAAGACGCTTACGCCGACAAGCGTTTCGATCCAGAAGTGGACCGGCAAACCGGTTACCGCACCAAGAGTGTGCTCTGCGTACCGATGCGCAACCGTAATGGCCAAGTGATTGGGGTGTTTCAGGCACTCAATAAAGTCAATCGCTGCTTTACTCATGACGACGAAGACTGGCTGGAGGGGCTGACTGCCGTCGCCGCTAATTTGATTGAGCAAGCCCAAGCCTATGCGGAAATCGAGCGCTTCGTGGACAAAACCCTGGAAGTGCTTGCTCAGACGATTGATAAACGGGACCCGCTTACCGCCGGTCATTCCATGAGGGTTACCCAATACAGTCTCTTGCTAGGCGGTGCCATGCGCATCCCGGAAGATGATGTTGATGTTTTGCGTTATTCAGCCATGATGCACGATTTCGGCAAAATCGGCATACCAGAAGCGATTCTCTGGAAGCCAGGACGGCTTACGCCGGAAGAATATCTTTGCGTGCAAAAGCATGCTCGCATTACTTATGATCTACTCTCCAACTTGCCCTTTACCCATCGCCTCAAAGCCGTTCCCTTCGTCGCCTCCTGTCACCACGAAAAGGTGGACGGTTCTGGCTACTATCGGGGATTGAAGGGCAATGACATCCCCTTCCTTGCCCGTGTGATTGCCGTAGCAGACGTATTTGATGCCCTCACATCGGTGCGTCATTACCGCAATCGCATGCCTATCGAAAACGTTACCGAAATCCTGCAAACCGGCCGGGACAATCATTTTCAGGCGGAATGTGTGGACGCTTTCTACCGCTTGCCATGCCATCGCGTCCTTACCATCATGGAGTCGGAACGGGGACAGGAAATACCACCTGAGGTTGATAGTTTCCGTTCTATAACCTGGCAAAGATTGGTCGAACTAATCGCTGGAGCCCGCCCCAAGCGCGAAGAAGACGGTCTCAAAGAGACATTTGAGCGGATTTATAATGCCAACCTGCCGGCCGATTACAAACCGCTTGACTAATTCGCTATTATAGGGCGATGCAATGGCTGACCATTCTGGCTTTAACTCTAAGCCTGCTCATCTGCGGGCCGGTCCGGGCTGAAAACGCTCCGCTGGCTTCCGCTTTGACCAGTCCCTCCGAGCAAACAGAAAAAGTCGAAGACGCCACCGCCACCGACATTCCACTGGCAGAGACCCAGAACAAAGTAAAGCTCACTATCCAGGTTGCCGTGCCTCAGAACAAGCGGTCGAGCAATCAATTCACCGTCTATCCCTACCCGGTTGAGCCGCCTTCACCTCACCCTAAATTGGCGATCGGGCTGATGGCTACCGATGATCGTTCCCTGAAAGGCGCTTTGTTGACACTTGGTTATGTTTTGAGAGCCAAGAAGGAGCAAGCCTATCCGACTTGCGGTTATCGCATGACCTACGCCTACAAGACGGCCCTAAAGAAGTATGGCGGCGGTCAACCCCACACACTGGGCGAAATCTATCGCTGGCAGAATGAGATGCTCCCTTACCTCAAGTATGAAGTAATGAAGAGCAATGAACGAGAGCAAAACCGCATGGAAAGGATGAATGTGACTCGAACCATATTCGCCAACGAAAGAGCGGACATCGAAACTGACGCTCTCAAAGAAGGACTTTATCCAGTAAACGTGCGGGTTGCCGACTGGGGCAATATCGGACAGCGCGGTCAGGTATGGCTTCCCAAGGCACGCTGGTGGGTGGTCGGGACGCACAAACTACCAGGGCTAGCTTTTTATTGGCAAGAACAGGTTGACCTGAGGGACGGACCGCAAACCATTCAGCTCCACGACGGCAATGCCTTACTTATTGAAGGAGCCTGGTGAAGCGAGCTGCTGAATAACCACCTGAACGGCCGGTTTGGCTTGCAGGCGCGCCCTCAGCATCTTGACGGCCGCTTCCCGCAAAGCTGATCTTAGTTGACTGAAATCCACTTTGTCGCCGGCATCGCTTTGCGCCCCACCGATGGTGCCAAGCTGCTTATCAATGATAGCAATCATCGCCTGGTGCAATTCTGAGCGAGTTTCTTGCCATTCTGTGGAATTCAAAAACGCCGATCCGCCTGCATCGATTGCTGGTCCGCTCACCAGATTACCGTTCTGATCAATCACAAGGCTAATTGTAATTACACCTTCCATGCTCAACACCCGTCGTTCTTTGACGGAAAATGTCGTTACTCTTTCGCCTTGATCGCGATTCAAAAGTACAGCCTGAGATTCGACTGCTCCAAGAACCGAAGCAAGACCATTGCTGATCGAAAGAATCTCACCGTTTTTCAAGGGAAATACGGAATCGGCAGGCAGTCCCCAATCCATTGCTAACTGAGCGTGGTGCATGATATGCCGTCCTTCTCCAAAAGCCGGCACGAAATAGGTAGGACAAATGATCGACAGCATCAACTTGAGCTCTTCCCGGCTAGCATGCTTGGCTACATGGACGTGCTCTCTATCTCCGTAGATGACCTTGACTCCTTGGGTAAGGAACTGATCGAGCATGGTAGCCAATTGTCGCGAGCGTCCGGGCTGGATGGGGGCACTGAAAATCACCAGATCACCTTCTTTGCTAGTGATGTCTGGATGCATACCTGTCGCCAATTCAACGAGCATATCCATGGGATCGCCCTCTATGCCAGTGGCGACAATCAATAATTCTCGGTCCGACAACTTCTTTAAATCATTAAGCTTCGCTTCCAGGGTTCGATCGTACACAAGACTTCCAGAGACAGCTGCAGCTACCGCGGCTCTGATCAGCACCTCGCCCAGCAATAACACTTTCCTTTGATTGCTCCGAGCTAAATCAAACAAGATTTGTAGTCTGTGAGTGTTTGTCCCGGGCATAACCACGATCACCCGGCCCTTAGCCTGAGAAATTCTGGCATGCAAAGCCTGTTCGACCGACTTTTCTGAGGCTGTATAGCCGGGATTTTCGACACCCGCCGAAGCGCTGATAAGCAGCAGCACTCCTTCGTTGCCGATTTCCGCCAGGCGCCCCACATCAAGCAGTCGCTTGTCGACAGGTGTTTGATCCAATTTGAAACTAGAAGTGTAAATAACAGTACCGGCCGGAGAGCCAATGCGTAAGGCGCAGGCATCGGCAATTGCGTCGTTGACATGGATCCATTCCACTTCAAACGGCCCAATGCTGTAGCTTTGTCTTGGTTCAATCGTGTCAATTTCAACCTGATGGCCGCTCTGCTGATAGGTCAAAATCTGTTGTGATTGATGCAAGAAGGCCGAGACAAATCGCGGCCCCATAATTCTTGGAATGGGGATATGCCTAAGCAAATAAGGAACGGCCCCGCAGTGCTCCTCGTGACCGTTGGTTAACAAAAGCGCTTGAATCTTGCCCTTGTTCGCTTCTAAAAAGTTGGTATTGGGCAAAAGCAGATCAACCCCTGGTAGATCTTCGGCCGGGTAGGAAGCACCGGCGTCGATAAGTAACATTTCGCCGCCATATGTGACCACCCAGAGCATTTGCCCCAGCTCACTTTGACCCCCCAAAGGAATCACAGTCAGGCTATCATGCTTAAGTTCGACGTCTTCAGTGACTATATATCCCATATGACCTTATTAACTGTCCCGGCGAGGCAATCCTTCCTAATGCGTTGACCTAAGCTTGTAGGGTATAACGATTGGTTGAAAATAAAGCAAAGAGAGAGCAAATTCGAATATATACAAGAGAGAAGCAAAATGAAAACCATTAGCGAAGCTTTAGACACACTTTTTGCCCCGGCCAAATCCAATCCCGATTGGGCAGGTCGCAAAGCCATGACAGGGGGCGACCAAAGGACCCTTACTTTCGCAGATCTAGAGCAGACGATAAATACTTTTGCCCAGGCCATGGCTAACATCGGTGTTGGCAAGAGCGACAAGGTGATCATATGCTCCCCAAACTGCCCCGAATACATAGCTACTTTACTGGCTACCTGGATAGTCGGGGCAACCGCAATACCAGTTGACTTCCGCTTGACGCTCGAGGAATTAGTCAACGTCGTCAATCGGGTAGAGCCTAAAGTCTTGATTGGGTTCAGCCAGAATTGCCAAGCAATTGAACAGGCAAAGGACAAACTGGCTAATCGCGCCTTGTCGATTTTCGATTTTTCCCAGTTTGCCAAAAAGGGTCTGGAAGACAACTCGAAACCAGTAAAGGCTAATCCGGAGACTGCCGCTTTCGTCATCCTCACCTCCGGCACAACCGGTATTCCCAAAGGGGCAGTGCACGACGTTGCTACGCTTATGTCGAATCTAGTGGAGTTGGGTCATCTTGCTTCAATAACTCCAGGAATGAACGTGTTACTGCCACTTCCTTTGAGCCACATCTTTGGATTGGAGGTGTGTCTGGTTGGCTTATTGCACGGCGCTTCCGTCAAATTGACATTCACGCCCGAAGATTTCATCAAGGCTTTGATGGCTGACAAGTTCGATATAGTCGCCGGTGTACCCGCCCTGTACTCGGCAATTCTTGCTTTGCCGGAAGGAGCAATCGATTTCTCCCACAGCAAGATTCTTCTATCAGGCGGAGCCGCTCTGCCTAGTTCGTTGGCTGAAGATTTCCGCAGACGCTTCAAGACGCGCTTGAATAATGGCTACGGTTCTACCGAAATGAAAATCATCGCTCTCAATCTTGAAGGGCCCGATCTCTCGGTTGGACGAACTGTGCCTTCCTGTCAAATCAGAATCATGGACGCTGATCATCGCCATCAATCTGAGGGTGAAATCGGCGAAATCTGCATTGAAGGAAATATGCTGATGAAAGGCTATTTCAACCAGACGAAAGAGACGGAAGCTGTCCTGCACCAGGGGCACTACCACACTGGTGATTTAGGCTACGTCCAAGACGGATATCTATTTATTTCCGGTCGCGACAAAGAATTGATCAACGTCGCCGGAAACAAAGTCTTCCCTTCCGAAGTGGAGGATGTGTTGAGGCAACACGAGAACGTAAAGGAAGTGGCAGTCTTGGGCGTCCCTCATTATCGACTGGGCCAGCTAGTCAAAGCCGTAATTGTCATAAAGGATGCCAACATGAGTAATATGCTCGAACAAGGTGAGCAAGCGCAGCGTGAGGCCAGACAACAACTGCTCAATTCATTCAAAGAATTCTGCAAAGAACGTCTTAAGAAAGAACTGCGCCCGATGGAATGGGAATTTCGCCCGGTAAAAGAAGCCTTGCCAAAAACAATGACCGGTAAAGTCGATAAGAAAAAATTGCAAGCCGTGCCCGTTTAGGTGATAGATGCCTCGATCCAAACTCGATAAAGCTGGCAGCCCTAAAACTCCTTCATCGGCAGTAGCAGCGGATGATGCCGGTATACGCCGAACCGAGTTCATCGACCGGATAGCGCACGATCTGAAAACACCATTTTTCGGGACCAAGGAGATCTTGCAGCTGATTCTTAATGGCGGCTGCGGAAAGATTCAACCTGAACTCGAGCCACTTCTCTTACTTTTGAAACAAACCAACGAAGACCTTCTGGCGATGACACAACGCCTGGTGGAAATCTACCGGTACGAAGCTGGTCCGGTGGCTCTCAGGCTCTCGAAGGTCGATTTGATCCCGATTCTCAGCCAGGTGATTGCCGAATTGCAGCCGATGTCCAAGGCCACTGAGATAACCTTATCGTGCTCTACTGCGAAGAGCACCTGCACCTTACTGATCGATCACCAAGCAATCGAACAAATGCTAAGTTACCTTCTGGTAAACTGCATCAAGCACACCGCCGCTGGTGGCCAATTGGAAATTAGGCTGGAGCAACAAGCAGATACGACGGTATTAACTTTGACCGCAACGGGCCTGGGAATCAACCGCATGGATCTCGAAAGTCTTTTCCTTCGAACGCGACGACATTCTGCCAGTCAATCATACTCACCTTTGGCTGGACTGGAATTGCATCTCTGCCGCCAGATTATTCACGCCCATGGTGGCACGGTTCGCACTGAGGAGAAGGAAAAAGGCACAGTCGCCATTCTCTTAGAATTCCCGGCGCGCTCTTAAAGGCTGGGTAAAA
>PSRH01000260.1 GCA_003175915.1 Candidatus Melainabacteria bacterium
AGTCCCGAAGTTAAGTTCTGGGCGGGCAATTTCCTATATTCTCAACAAAAATACCCCGAGGCCGAGGCGCTTTACAAAGAGGCGATCGATAGTCAACAGTACGTGCCCGGTCTGGCCAGCGCCTTAGCATCAATCAGGTTTCAACAACGACGTTATGCAGAGGCGGTGACTCTAGCTAAAATGGATCTCGCCAAGGATCCAAATTGGATGTTAGCGAATGAGGTGGCAGGACTGTCTCTGATGAAACTGCATCGCTATGGTGAAGCAGTAAAACCACTGGCCCTAACATTTGCACGCACACCCTTTAAAAGTGTCATTGACGTGGAATACGCGCAAGCCCTGTATTGGCAGGGCGATTACGTGAATGCTCTTAGACCGGCGTTGATCTACCTTGCCTTAACAGCCGACCTTTTCGCTAACAATGAGCCGGCTAAAGTAGTCTTAGGACGAATATTGCGCCACGTCAATGAAAGGGACCTAGCGACAAGGATTGATGAAGTCAATAAAGTGTTCGGTTTAGAACGGTCTGCCGCTTTTCATTTCTCGCTCGGTGACGTCCTGGACAAATATGGTTTCAGGGGGCTGGCAATCGAACAGTACAAACAGGGACTGGCACTGCAACCACAGTTTGGTCGAGGATTGTACAGACTGGGAGTTGATCTGGAAATCTATAAGCATAATTATCCCGAAGCTTTGAAATACCTGGAGGAAGCTGCCGCCCTTCTGCCAGAAGACGAAGCCATACAAAAGCACGTTCTGCGCTTGCAAGATCGCTGGGCAACCTATAAAACCGATTGGTCGTGGCGATTGAAAGATTGGTTGCAAAAGAGCTGCCGTAACAGTTGAGGCAAACTGCTCAACAAGCAGGAGGATATTTCGTCATGAAATTCACCGCTTCTACAACAATACTTCTAATTATTACTTTGACCCTGACAACACCGTGTACAGGGCAGGCTTTAGAGAAATGCTGTTCAACTAGTGCGGTGACCAAAGAATTGAAAAGGCACCCGACGCTGATTTTGGCTGATAATGGCACGAATAAACAGACTGTACCATCCGGCAAGGCGTTCCAAATACCGGCGGCCGAACGAGGCCTCAAACCTCTGGCCAAGCCTTTTACTGTCACGGGAGAGGTAGTAGATACCTGGTGCTATGCCTCCCAAGTAATGGGCAGCGGCCGCGGCGAGGCCCACAAAGCATGCGCTCTGGCTTGCGGTCACGGCGGCGTTACCCTTGGCATTGTCGATGATCAGGGAACGTTATTTGTTGCTGTAAAAACCAGGGCATTCACAGGCTGTAAAGAATTACTCCTGCCCTTCGTTGCTAAACGGGTTACTGCAACCGGTTGGTTGGCAACCAAAGGTGGATCGAACATAATGAAGATCCAGACGGTAGAACTAGCCAAGTAGATTTGATAAGAGCGTGGAAAGCGCTGACTCCCCCAACTGGTTTGCAAAATTCTTTGTTCCGAAGACGAATTTTTATCGGCTTTTGGATAAGCAGGCCAAAGTTACTCTTGAAGGCATCGACGCGCTGAAAAGCTGGATCGATGCAGGTGCCCCCGGACGGGGTCAAAAAGTTAGGGACTACGAACACGAAGCTGACGAGATTGTCATCGATCTACAAGAACGACTCGTCGATAGCTTCATCACCCCTTTTGATCGCGAGGACATCTACGATCTTTCCGCACGTCTAGATGAAGTAATAAACTCGGCAAAAGCAACCGTCCGCGAAATTGAAGCGCTGGAAATCAGTACGGAAGACGCGTACCTGAAGGAGATGGTGTCAGTCCTGGTGGAAGGTACGCGCTGTCTCGCTCAATCTTTCACCTCACTCGAACGAGATCTGCAATCGGCGGGCGAGGAAGCTGAGCTGGCGCGTAAGTCGGAGAATAGAGTCAGTAGACTTTACCGTCACGCAACTAGGCACCTCTACTCCCTGGATGATTTCAAAACTATCCAGAAGACCAAAGAGGTCTACAAGTGCCTTGCTCTCGTTGCAGAGAAGATAGACTATGTCGCTGTGAAACTCGTTCATGTCATCATAAAAATGCGCTAGCTGTCGGCGGTTACCAACCACTGAGAGGACTTAAGCCCCATTGAACGAACAGGTTCTTATACCAACAGTCATAGGTCTGAGCCTGGTCTTCATATTCACCAATGGCTTTCAGGATGGCAGCTCGGTTACGGCCACAGCGATAGCCAGCCGCTCACTCACTCCTGCCCAAACCATAACCCTTGTCGCCTCGGCTGAATTTCTCGGTGCTCTATTGGGCGGCTCGGCTGTCGCCAACACAATTCAAGCAATTACAAATTGTCCGGCGGACTTGAATTTATTACCGGTTTTGTCCAGCGGTCTTCTTGCTGCAATTATCTGGAACTTTCTCACACGATTTGTCCGTTTTCCTTCAAGCTCTACCCATGCTCTTGTTGGTGGCATTGTCGGCGCTATCATTACCCAAACCGGCAATGACAAATTTATAGTCTGGGGAAGCCCAGACAATCTCATTCATCCAAGCGGATTATGGAAGGTATTGGTCAGCCTATTTCTGTCACCGCTCATAGGTTTTCTAGCCGGCTATTTATGCCTGATCTTGATCTTCATTGCCCTTCTTCGCTCTTCAACAAAAGTGAACAGGCCATTGAAATCAATGCAATGGCTGACAGTTGGAGCCCTGGCTTTTGGGCACGGTGCCAATGACACACAGAAGGCGATGGGTGTAATGCTCCTGTGTCTTAAGGCTGTCGGAATACAAACCGGTGATGAGATACCTTTGTGGGTGCGGCTATCAACCGGCATCGTCATGGCCCTGGGCATCATCTCCCTGGCCCACGGAATAGTAAAGCGCGTCGGCTCCGGCATTTTTAAGATACAGCCAGTGCACGCTCTGGCTTCTCAAATAGCTTCTGCCTCGGTAATCCTGGTTGGCTCCGCCACTGGCGGCCCGGTTGCTGCCTCGCAAGTAATTGCCTCGACGGTTATAGGTGTCGGCTCCGCTCAGCGAAAGAAGGGTGTTCACTGGCTCGTAGCAAGAGATATGCTCGTTGCCTGGTTTTTGACTATCCCGGGATCCGCTCTTCTAGCCTCCTTGATTCATCTGGCGCTGGTTCGACACTTCCATTAGCTTGCTTCACATCAAGCAAGGATCAATTCGAAGGAGGACGATCCCTTGGGATCTGAGGGCGCTGACATTTTGATTCTTGAGGATTGAAGAAAGCTTTCCAGGTTCTTACGATTCGTAGCATCCGGCTTGATACCACCGCAGATTGTGTCGTTGACAACAAGCCTCTTGTAGTCGAGCCGTCTAGCTATAGAAACAATAACGGAAAACATGTCGCCAGCTATTCCTTTTCTGCGAAAATCTTTGGCTACATAGATCCGTCGCAGCGCACAAGAGTTCTCGTCGAACATGTTGGCTGCCGCAATACCAACAATCTTTTGTTCATGTTCTGCTATCAAGAAAGCTCCATCTTTGCCAAAGTAGTTGGCTTCCACATTTTTTAGATCGGCATCCGCAGATGCCGGATCGAGCTTCCACTGATACTCGCTAAGGATCCCCTCGATAAATTCGACGATCTTCTTTTCGTCTTGGCGGTTGGCAATCCTAATTTGCATAAAGCGAAAACCGCTTTTACAATCAGCTAGTGAACGAGGAAGGAAACAAGTAAGAGCGCCACTATGTTGAGAATTTTGATCATCGGGTTGATCGCAGGCCCGGCGGTGTCCTTGTAGGGATCGCCGACGGTATCGCCAGTCACGGCCGCTTTGTGCGCTTCTGATCCTTTCCCACCATAATGACCTTCCTCAATGTATTTTTTGGCGTTGTCCCAGGCACCACCACCAGAGGTCATGGAAATGGCCACAAAGATACCGGTCACTATGCTGCCTACCAGAACGCCGCCAAGAATCTTGGCGGCCGCATATTCACCAGGTAATGCCGCGTTCAGCCAAAACGCTCCCAGAGCGGCAATCACTATCGGTGTTAACACCGGCAAAAGCGCCGGAGCAACCATCTGCTTGATGGCGGACCTGGTGACAATATCAACGCAGGAGGCATAGTCAGGCTTGCCTGTTCCCGCCATGATTCCGGGAATTTCCTTGAATTGTCTGCGCACTTCTTCGACCACCAGACCACCAGCGTATCCGACCGCCTCCATGGCCAGTGCAGCAAACAGATAAGGAATCAAACCACCGATAAACAAACCGGCAAGCACGTATGGACTGGAAAGATCGAAGTTGAGCACGGCGTTACTGGCAGGATTGCCTCCGCTGATCGCAGACTGCAGCTCTTTGGTGTATGAGCTGAAAAGCACGATTGCGGCCAGACCTGCTGAACCAATCGCGTATCCCTTAGTAACCGCTTTTGTGGTATTGCCGACGGCATCAAGAGGGTCGGTTACGGCTCTCACTTCTTTGGGCAAATCCGACATTTCGGCAATGCCGCCGGCGTTGTCGGTGATCGGCCCGTAAGAATCGATCGCGACAATAATGCCGGCCATACTGAGCATGGACATTGCTGCCAGGGCAACACCAAAAACATCAGCAAGTGCATAAGAAACCAGAATTCCGGCCACGATAACAATCACAGGCCAGCTCGTTGATTTCATCGAAATTCCCAGTCCGGCGATTATATTCGTAGCATGACCTGTTTCTGAAGCTTTGGCGATCTGGCGCACCGGAGAAAAACTCGTAGAAGTGAAATACTCAGTGATGAAAACGATGAGACCAGTGACGACCAATCCGACCATCGAAGCGAGCCAAAAATTGAGCGTACTGCATTGATGGCCATTGACAGATAAATTGGACATCAATTCATTAGTGATGAAATAAAAGCCGATTGCGGCCAGTATTCCGGAGGCAATCAAGCCTTGATAGAGGGCACCCATTATATTCTTGCCCTTGCCCAAACGGACGAAAAATGTACCGATCACCGAAGCTACGATCGATACCGCTCCCAAAAGGAGAGGGTAGAGCAGAATTCCCGTGCGACCCTGGGCAATTTGTTCTTTGAAAATCTCTTGGGCAAGCAACATGGTGGCAACAGCAGTTACCGCATATGTTTCAAAGAGATCTGCCGCCATACCGGCGCAGTCGCCAACGTTGTCGCCAACGTTGTCGGCAATGACAGCTGGATTGCGCGGATCATCTTCAGGAATACCCGCTTCCACTTTGCCGACCAGATCAGCGCCCACGTCGGCCGCCTTTGTATAAATGCCACCACCAAGTCGGGCGAACACTGATATTAGGCTGGCACCAAAACCCAGCCCAACCAGAGCATTGACGTTCTTTGTTGCAGCAAAAAACCCGGCCACACCTAGAAGAGCCAGGCCGACTACCAGAAGTCCGGTGACCGACCCTCCCTTGAATGCAACATCCAGTGCTTTAGCCAAGCCATCTCGAGCGGCTTCGGCAGTTCTTACATTGCTGCGCACCGAAACATACATACCAATAAAACCGGCAGTGCCACTTAAGATCGCACCTACGGCAAATCCAAAGGCTGTTTCTCGATTGAGAGCCAGCCAAATAATGATAAATAGCGCCACTCCGACGAAAGCTACAGTGATGTATTGCCTGTTCATGTAGGCGGCTGCGCCCTCCTGAATGGCGGCCGCAATAGACTGCATTTTTTCGTTGCCAGGGCTCAGCCTCAATACACTTGAGCCTGCATACAGTCCATACAACAGAGCGATCCCTGCCGCAGCAAAAATCCAAAGAAGTGCCGAATCTGCCATCTCAACGTTTCCTCGCATCTGGGAGCAAAAGCGAGATACAACCGTCCGATAACATGACAACCTCCTGTCCTGTCCGCCCTTCGACAAATCTTGACTTGAGCGGTGCCGCTGGATTAATGCTGGCGAGCTTGAACAACCTGAACTGTGAGAAATTCAGTGCTCTGCTCGCCCGAGTCCGACTAGATTAACAGGAATGGATCGTCAAATTCTAATAGCTGAATTTTATTTGAGCCTCACATGTGGTGGCAAAAGATTTCAAGAGAATACATCGGGACCGCGGAAACCCAGTCCCATCATGGTAGTATAGCCTTCATCGTAAAGTTAAGGTGAGCTCATGGTTTGGCGAATTGGTCTAATGGCAAGCTTATTC
>PSRH01000077.1 GCA_003175915.1 Candidatus Melainabacteria bacterium
AAACGTCTACACATATTGGCCCTTGCCAAGAACAAGCTTGACAAGACTCTGAACGGTTCGCCGTTTACGAAACCCTGGCTATTTCTGGATCAACCGCTTCTTGTGTTTCGGCGGCCTGCACCTGTACTTCGTGCTTCTTAGAGCGGAAGCATGAGCTGCAGTATACCGGTCGATAGCCTTTAGGTTGAAAAGGAACTCTGGTTGGTGACCCGCATTCTGCGCAATTAACTTCAGCGGTACGGCTTGGGTCTTCGCCGTTGCGTTGCACCCGCATCAAAATACGACAGTTGGGGCACCGCTTTGGCTCATTTACCAATCCTTTTGCACTGAAAAATTCTTGCTCGCCAGCTGAGAATACGAAAGTTTTATTGCAATCCCGACAGATAAGATCTTTGTTTTGGAATGACATGACTCAGTAACCCTTGCGCAACAATACCGTAGTCTTGTTGCTAGTCTCGCAGCCCGCTGCGCAGCTAAAAAGGGCGCAACCACCGCTCAAATCATGCTAGCATGGGCCCCTCAGCCCGGGAAGCAGAAATCAGCTACGTCTGGGGTAAATACCATAGAAATATGGCAATCTCCATAAGTATCTCTTTCAGGGGCATTGATCTTGCACAGTTCGCTTACTATTGGTTTCTTGAACTGTCGAGCTGGTGACGACGTCTATCTTTAGAACGAGAATAGGCTGTTAATGGTTCTTGCCCTGTGATTGGGCAAAAGTAGGCGGCTGCAGCAACCATGGCCGCGTTATCCGTGCAGAACTGCGCGGCAGGCCAGAAGACAGGCACGGGTGACTGCTCCTTCAATTGGCGCCGTAACTCAGAGTTGGCCGCCACGCCGCCGGCTAGAACGATTGATTGAGCGCCCGTTCGTTTCTGGGCTTCAATTGTCTTTCTAACCAGAACCCTGACGACGGCCTCTTGAAAGGAAGCGGCTAAATCGGCCACTGGAATAGGTGCGTGAAGCTTCTCCAGCGTCCTCAATACTGCGGTTTTTAAGCCGCTGAAGCTGAAATTGAAACCGCTCACCACCCCTTCCGGAAAATTGAAAGCCTGACAATTGCCAGTACCTGCCAGTTTATCGATCATCGGGCCACCCGGATAACCTAGGCCAAGCAACCTGGCCACCTTGTCGTAGGCCTCGCCCACGGCGTCATCGAGGGTCTCGCCCAGTACTTCGCTTTCACGATAACTTCGGCAATGCAAAATTTGCGTATGGCCGCCGCTGACAAGCAGGGCGACAAAGGGCGGCTTCAGATCGGTTTCCAGATAATTGGCGCAGACATGGGCAGCTAGATGGTCGACTCCTATAAGAGGCAGATCCCAGGACCAACTGAGCGCTTTAGCGGCTGAGATGCCCACCAATAGAGTGCCAATCAGTCCGGGTCCCAGCGTACAGGCGACGCCATCGAGCTCCTTGTCGGTAAGCGCTGCTTCTTTCAACGTCTGAGCAATTACCTGGTTGATCACTTCCAGATGCTCGCGTGCTGCCACCTCCGGCACCACTCCACCAAAGGCAGCGTGGGTGACCGTTTGCGAAAAAAGGCAATGAGAGCGAAGCCGCCTTCCATCCTCGACAATCGCTGCAGCTGTCTCGTCGCAGCTCGTTTCAATCGCCAAGTAATTAACCATGCTTTTTACCTGCCAGCCATAGCTTGAAAAGCGCCACAATTAAGCTCTAAGAGCCCTTTTAGCTATTGACAAGCGCGGCCCTCGAGGGTACGATTCTGCCCATCGGTAAGCGCCTAAAATTCCCCATTTAAGAGGGAAATCTGAACCCTTAGGACCTGCCGATCGTAGCAGCACTTAGCATCTTACCAAGTAAAGATCATCGTTCTTCAAAGCCCGTCTACTTTTCGTCACGGACGATTACCAATGAAAATATCTCATTCTTGGCCGCTAGGCCCGCTGGCTTTTTTGCTTGCCGTTTCGGCAATTTGCTTTGCCACAAGTCCCAGTTGGGGGGCGGACCCCGGTAATGTGCTTTTCGGAAACGACAACGTGGCGCCCAGTAGCAATTTTGACGGTGACGACATATTCGGCTCTGGCGCCGTCGGCGAGACCGACGCGAACGGAAAACCTATAGGCAACCTCGGCAACCCCGGCGTACTGGGCGAAAGTCACCCAGGTTGGGGAGCTAATCAGGTCAATGGCGGTAATTTCATCCCCGGACCGATTAACGACTACCCGAACTGGTCCACTGTCGGCCGCCGTTATGGTGGCAATGGACCGAACGAGCGCCACCAGTTTCCTATCGGTGTGCGTGGCGGCGTGCCCGAGACTTCCACCAAGCTAATTGCACCGATGAACAACCTTATGACAGGGTCGGCCCAGGGTTCTGGATTCGAAGGCCAACATACGTTCGGCTTCAGCGGTGACCAGAGTCAGGAATACTTGGGTGTGCGCAGCACGGCTAAGGGCGTTAGCCCACAATCGGGAGGCTCCCTCCAGCCTACTGGTACTGGTGCAGTCAACGTTAATATCACCGATGGATGGTAACTCACTCACTTTCAAGAGGACAAGACCTTGATTAATCACCTACATCTCAAGCAAAAGATCAATCATCCGGTTACGCGACTTACAGCAGTTCTCCTGGCGATTGCAGCCTGCTATACCGTGTCCTCATGGCAAAGAGTACAAGCCGAACCAGAGTTTGACGTCAACGGCGTGGTCACCGATCCTCAGGGTAGCGGCGGAGCAGGTTATTCCAGTAGCCGGAACGACCCCAATTCTGCGGTGCGTCAAAGTGATTCATTCCGTACCGGAGAGGGCCCTGACCGAGCCATGGAAAAAGAGCTGACACCCGACTATACCTCAAATCAGCAAACCTCCAGAAGTAACATTCCTCTTGCCGGCGCACCAACGACAACCACTCAAACTCAATTCACTCAACTGGACAAGGTCTATGGGGGAACGCAACCTCAGGGCTTGCCGCAAACCAGATTGGATAGTTTTGTCGCCCAAGCAGGTGGACAGGCAGAGCTCATCTACGGCGATGAAGGAGTTTTTGACATTCCACCCTATTTCAATTTTACGGACGATCACCACATCAACACCGGCATCCACTCAGGTATTACTACCGGGCACCAAGATGGCAGCCTGCCCGAAGCCTGGGGCTTTCCTCAATAATCGTCCGGGCAATTTCTGCCAGGCAAATACTTAACCTGAAGCCGATCTACTTCCCAGGCTCTGTATAATTACCCTTGCTCGTTGATTTTTCGAGAAAGAATTTGAGATTCTTCTGGCAAGTCAACCGACAGATCAGGGAGAGTCGTGCCTATGATTCAAGTTGTCACTACAGATGCCGCGCCTAAAGCTCAAGGTCCCTATTCTCAAGCAATAGTGGCTGGCGGACTGGTTTTCGTATCAGGACAGATCGCCATCGATCCGAAGACCAACCAGTTCGTCGATGGTTCGATTAGCGAGCAGACGCGTCGGGTTCTGGAGAACCTTTCGGCTGTATTGCAATCGGTAGGTGGTGGCTTGAACAAGGTTGTCAAAGCCACGGTTTTCCTCAAAGACATGAATGACTTTGACGCCATGAACGCCATCTATTCGGAGTTCTTCACAAGTCACAAGCCGGCACGAGCAACCGTTCAAGTTGCCCGCTTGCCTCGCGATGCTAAAGTCGAAATCGAATTAGTAGCGCTTGCATGAGCAGCATGAATTTGAGTCTTTTGGACATAAGCCACCTCATCCTTCTGGCCGTCGTCTGCGTGGCTGTGATCATCGACTGGCGCACGACGAAGATCCCCAATCTCCTTACTTTTCCCTCCGCAGTTGTTGGTATTGGCCTCAACTGGATGATTTCGGGATGGCAGGGCGCACTGCATGCAGTGGCAGCCTGGTTTTTGGGCGCGGTGATCATTGTCGCTCTGGCTGTCGCACCGATTGGCCCGAAGTACGCAGGTGAAAAAATCGGTATGGGCGATGCCAAGCTGATTGCGGCCATCGGCGCCTTCCTCGGAATAAAGGATGTCTTGCTCGTCGTTTTGTATTTCTGTCTTAGCTTCGGCATACTTTCTATGGTGAAGATGGCGCTCAGCATACCGTGGAAGCAGGTTGCTAACCGGATGCAAGTTTTCCTGATCGCTTCAGAGAAGGAACTCCCTCCCGTGGACACTGCCGCGCTTATGTCGGCCCGCACCTCGACCATGCCTATCAGCCTGGCTGTGCTTATGGCGCTCTTACTTACCCTGGCCTTCCGCGAGCAAACGCTCGCTTTCCTGGGAATACACTAGACCATGCTTCGTCCGGAACGGGCCACTTCTTCTCGGGCGACGCCGTGCGTCGCCCCTACAGTTGAGATCTCGGTGCAAATTGACAGAGCCTCTGCGTATTAGGTCATCTTTGCCGTAGGGCGAGGCCATGCCTCGCCCGGTCTCAACATACCAATTAGATCGAAGCGAGGCTTGTTATGACGTTTCTTCAAACTTCAGACGATCACCAAGGGCGGTACCCGTCGCGTCGATTGTCCCGGAGGGCAACTCCAGGCAACCATGAGCTTTCCAGTAATGGTCGGAAATCCCCCAGGGCTTTATATCTTTCACCATGCCGACCACACTTCCCTGTTTATCGACGAATATTGCATCGATAGGAAAGGTCATGCCGATCATATGAATTGACTGGCAGGGCAGCAAATAAAGCCCTTCTCCGGCGGCCAGAGGTGGACCGCCCAGTAAGCCGCGTAGCCGGTCGAAGAAACCATAGGCGCCTCTTGCTGACGAGGCAACAGTTTGCTGACGAGTTTCGTTGACGACGCGCAGCACCGGATTATATGCGCCTTTCGCTGACTACTTGCCGCCCATAAGAGGACCGAGGGCTGACATGAGAGTAACTACAGCTGGTCCAAGCATTGGCGCCATAATCAGAGGCATGACGAAGAGCATGATTACAGGCACCATCTTGACCGGCACTTTCGCCGCTTCTTCTTCTTTCTTTCTCTTCAATCGATCGCGCAAGGCTTCACCTTGTTGCTTCAGGGGATAGCTGATATCAGCACCTTTCGCTTCTGCAGCAATCAGAGCGCTAGCCATACTGATCAATTCGTCAACACCGCATCTCTCACCCATATCACGTAAGGCGATCGGCACTGACTTGGCAAATACTTTCACGTCATTGATGAGCTGAGCCAATTCAACAGCAAGGATCGGACACGAGTCTCCGGTTTCTTTGGCGACTTTGTCGACTGACATGAGCAAGCCCAAACCGGCTTGGGCACAGACAATTAGAAGATCGATAATGGTCGGCAACTCATTCAGAATTAAATCCTTGCGCTTCTTTACGCGTCCTGCCAGGAAGAAGTTCGGCATCAACCAGCCGATTATCGCCGCCGGGACACAGAGCAAAAGACTGAAGATGTTGCCGGTACCTGCCATCAATCCGAGGAAAAGAACAAAGCCGACGATCACGGACTTAAGACCTGTATAGATTGCCAGGTGAGCAGGTGTTCGATAATTTGCTTCCCGCAAAAACTGCACTGTTCTTTTATCGGCTAACGTTGGCATCAAGGAAAGCACCAGTTCACCAATCGTCCGCAATAGCACAAGAACTGCCGAGTCCCGAGGTTGGTCGGCAGAATCGGCGTCCTTTTCTTTGGCGCGTGGCCGCACTCTGACGGCATACGTGTCGACATACTGAGCAAAGACAGGTTGCATCAGAAGTAGGCAGAAGCCCACTACCACTACGAAGGTGAGAAGTCCTAGGAAAAACGTATTGCCCACTTATCTACACCTCAAATGTTGTCATTTTCATGAGAATCCAGAAACCAATCAGTTCCCAAATCACCAGAACGACCATGACGATTCTAGCAACGCCGTTGTTAAGGAACGGGATGATATAACCAGGGGAGAAGGCAACTGTAAATAGAGTGATTCCATAAGGCAGACAGCCAATGAACATGGCCGTAGCCTTACCCTGAGAAGTTAGAGCGTTCATGAAGTCGCGCAGTTTGAATCGTTCGCGGATGACCTCGGCAATGGTGGCAACGACGTCAGCGAGATTTCCCCCTACGTCTTGGCTGATGAAAATCGCGTGCGTCAATAACTTAAAGTCCGGGGTGCGGATACGCAACGTCATTTCGTGCATGACATCGCGGAACGGTTTGCCGAGCTGAAGAGAAACCAGACCCCGCTTGAATTCGGAGCGGATCGGATCAACAGCGGTATCAGCAAGGACTTTAAATACTTCCATAACCGGCGAGCCGGCTTTGAGCGAGCTTGCCATTGTCTCGAGGATCTGAGGAAGCTGTTCAGTCAATCTGGTTTGTCGGCGCTTAGCCAGGAAGCTCAGGTAGGCAACGAATCCACCGGCGCCAATCGGCAAGCCAAGAATGAATCCAACCACGGTCATTTCAGGCAACTGGAAATAGAGTATGAGTGCCAAGACGCAGGCTGTCGTAATACTGCTGACAATCCAATACATCCTCATCTTCTCGTACTTCGCTTCCAAGCCAGCCAGCGAAAGCAGGCGTGAGAGATAGTCCGTACGTTGGGTGAGGAAGATGTTTACTTCCGGGCTGTCGTTGTTCTTTTGGGCCAGGCGGCGTTGCTGCTTGCCCAATCGGCTCAGCTCATCGCTCCATTGCGAACGGGCGAAGGCCATAACCATCAACCCGGACACCGTGATCGCCACAAATACAATGATGCTAACTGAATTCATAAACTATGTACCAGATAAGGGCAGACTGGGCTTCGGTGTTTAGCGCAGCCACTCCAGTTTGAACGGAATCGCTTCTTGCTCGAGTTGTTCGAGGAATTTCGGCGGCAAACCGGAGCCGACGTGGCGGCATTTGAAGAAGCCGCGTGGATCCCGACCTTCCCGCTCCAGGTGGAACATGGTTGAGATCGCGATCGTATCGCCTTCCATCCCGGTTATTTCCGAGATCTCTGTCACCCGTCTTGTACCATCTTCTAGACGCCGGATCTGGACGATAACCTGGATAGCTGAAGCGATTAGTTCGCGGGCAGCTTTGGCAGGCATTTCCACACCGGACATAAGAATCATGTTTTCCAGACGCTTCGTGCAGTCTCTTGGAGTGTTGGCGTGAATCGTAGTCATCGAACCACCGTGACCTGTGTTCATCGCCTGCAACATGTCGAACGCTTCTTCACCCCGGCACTCCCCAAGAATGATGCGGTCGGGTCGCATACGAAGGGTATTGATCACGAGCATGCGCTGGGTGATTTGACCCTTGCCTTCAGTGTTGGCGGGTCGTGTTTCCATGCGTACCCAGTGGTCGTGCTGCAAGCGCAATTCGGCGGCGTCCTCAATCGTTATAATGCGTTCGCGCGGATTGATGTGCGCCGACAGGGCGTTGAGCAATGTCGTTTTTCCGGAACCCGTACCTCCGGAGATAATCAAATTGATTCTGCCTTTTACGCAAGACTTCAAGACTTCAGCCATCTGCACAGACAGCGAGCCCTTTTCCACTAGTTGACCCAGGGACATGACGTTCGTGCCGAAACAACGAATCGTCACTGTCGGCCCGTCAATGCTCACTGGCGGAATCGTGGCGTTAACCCGTGAACCGTTCGGTAAACGGGCGTCGACCATGGGCGAGTTATCATCGAGACGTCGACCGAGGGGCTGAATGATCTTGTCTATTGTTTGCCGCAAATGGCGGTCATTCTCGAAAACCACGCTCGTCTTCTCAAGACGTCCATGGCGTTCAACATAGATACTATTTATGCCGTTGACGCAAATATCGCCGACGCTTGGATCTCTCAGAAGCGGACCCAAAGGACCGAAACCAAAGACCTCATCCAAGACATTCTGGAGGAGGATGCCCTTCTCCATCATCGTCAATGGCGCTGGATCAGAGTTGACGATTTCCCGGATTCTTGCTCGTACTTGAGCTTGCGTGTCCTCGGAAATGTTGGTTAAGCGCGATGTATCAAGTTCACGTCTGAGCTGGTCGATAATCAGCTTTTCGCGTTCTCTAATTAGTTGTTGGTTAGCTGAGAACTTAGCGCCAAGCTCTCCAGGCGATGGTCCGGTTTCGACGGCACCATGACCATAATTGCCAAAGTCGTCTTTGGCATCAATTCGCTCGATATCAGACTTTGTCGGACCTGCGGCTTCAGGTACACCGCCGGCACCGGCTCGACCACCGGCAACCCCAGTAGCTGGGCCGCCTGGACGGGCCATACCGCTTTGTCCTGCTCCAGGGGCAGGACCTCGGGCGCCGCCGACTCCGGTGGCTGGTCCCCCACCCGCTAAGCCTGTGGCTTGCTGCTGGGCGGGAACGACTTCACCACCCTGACGCTGGCGAACCAACTGTCCCATCAGGGAAGACGCTGGTCTTGCCGGCAAATTATTTTGGTCCTTTCTTTCGTCGCCCATTGTTGCTCACCACCTTGGTTGTTAGCGCTTGAAGAATGCAGGAAGTTTGAAACCTTTCGCCTTCTCTCCATCCTTTTGGGTAATCAGCAGTTGTTCACCGCCTGCGACCCGTCGAGCCAATGAGTCCAGTGCCTTTCCTAAGGCAGTGTGGCCAGGAGCGATTTGTCCCTGGTTGTTGACCCACTTAGCCGTTTTTGAATCATTGGGAATTTCGTGGAAGACAGGATAATTGAGATTGGCTCGGCACTCGCTCAGGACATCCTGAGGCAGCCATTCTGAGCGGTTAATTACGAGCAATAGCTTTTCCTGGTTGTAGTGCGCCTTGAAAGTATCCAGGCACTTTCTGGCATTCAAGATTGCCGCCCAGTTGTACTCGGTAATCACGAGCACGTGATCGGCCAAATCGAGCGTGGCGATTGCCCTTTCATCAAGCAGGTTCTTGGGCAGATCGACGACCGTGAATCTAAATTCTTGCTTAGCCGTGTAGAGGATTTCCTGCACCTGAGCCGCATAAATATCACCGATATCCTCCAACTCGGGGGGTGCCGCGAGAATGCTCAACTTCTCGTCATACCTGGTCATCAGGTTACGCAAGTAAGTGGCGTCGAAATTGGTGTGGGAGAAGTCGATAGTGCTTAAGCTGAAGGACGGCTCCAGGTTGAGATAGTGCGAGATCATGCCGAACTGGAGGTCCAGATCGACGATGCAGGACTCGCCATATTTGCCGAGATAGCCGGCCAGGTTAGTGCAAATTGTGGTTGCTCCAATACCACCTGTCGGGCTGAAAATAGCCACAACCTTACCGGCGGCGGTGGAGACGGACTCGGACTGGTGTTTCAACTGGATGCTTTGCACGGCTGCCGGCAAATCGGTGCGCCAGCGCTCAGCATCGAGAAAGTCAGAGGCGCCCAGGCGATAGGCGGTACGAATCAATTCCGGGTCCGGAACTTCGTAGCTGACAAAGAAATAGAGCTGCGGGAAAGTCTCACGCAGCTCGGCTAACAACGACAAACCTCGAACGGGGGCTGGGCTTAATTCAATCCAGACCAGTTTTGGATGCAGGCTGCCAATTTGTTCTCTCGCCATACTGCCAGAGACGGTACTCACCAGAGCCAGTGATGGTTGGCTGTGGATCAAATCTTCAATGGTTTGGCGTTTGTCCAAACCAGCATCACAGACAAGAAGCGTGGTCAGTTTCATAAATTAAGCAATCTCCTCCCTCCGATACCGGCGGTTTCTAGTTTTGTACCCACTAGTCAGGATATTCCACGTGTCTTTTAGGCAGAGGGGCGGATTGCTCCGCCCCAGAGACTTGCAAGACTTCTGTCTTAGCCTTTCGGCACAGAAAGAACGTCCTTTTTGCTACCGGACCATACTTCGATCTCATGTAGCGGTGGGGGTGGTGGTGGGGCGGCTGGCATTGCTCCCATTCCAGCTCCAGCGCCGACATCCGGTGCCCCTGGTAGGGGCGGAGGAGGTAGGGCTGAGGGCGGCGGAAGCGCCGCTAGTTCGCCTTTGGCGATTTGTGGTTTCGGGAATAGCGCAGTGATATCCACCGTAGCCACAGGGGTGTGATCCTTTTCGTTTCTCAGAGTGAGATACAGCTTTCCTGCCAAAATGGCTTTAATCAGCTTGTTGGCGTCTTCTGGTGAGACAGCCACAGTGACTGAGCTGGCTGGCACTGCCGTTGCTTGACCGGGGGCCTTTTGATAAATTTGCCCGACGGCGATTACTTCCACATCCGAAAGGATAGGTGAAGCTTTCGTTTCGGGACCCTGACCGACCATACCGATGACATCGACATGGCTTTCGGGTGTCACGAAACCAGCAACCCCGGAGTTATTGTCTACGCCAAAAGTAACGGCACGCATGCCTTCCTTGAGGCGGGACTCAAATCCCAGTGAGATTCCCTGAGGAGCCAAATCGTGTTGAGAGACGATCTGGCCGGTTGAGATTCCATACTTGGCAACCCGTCCGGTCGCCAAACTGGCGGACGTGATAGCGTCAGCCGGTATTTTTGCCTGTTCAATTTCTCTCTCTTCAAGAGCGTCGGAAGGAATGGTCTGCCCTTCAGGAATATCCTTGATGGTGTAAACCACTCGTCCTTTGGCATTAGCCTTTTGTTCAAGCTCTGCCTTCCTGGCTTCAAAGGTCTTTTCTGACTCAGAAACCTTACCAGTAACCATCATCGTCACCACCACGGCTAAACCGATGATTACCAGGAGCATTACTGCTGGAGGCATCCTGGACAAGCTTAGAAATAGAGCTCGTAATGGATTCATTACGGTTCCCCCTTTTACTTATTCTTTTCGAGAAAGATTAACCAATATCTATTAACGCACATTGACGCGTCAAGAACAACGATCCGACCCTGTCGGCTCTGAAACCTTTATCCCCAATTGGCCAAAATTTCTACTGTTGAGCCAGAGTTTATCGGAACTTCGAGGCTTAAATCAGGGATAAATGAAAAATGACTTTTTGCAGTAGTGTTAAGCAAAACCCCGTCTCCGCTGACCTTTCACCCCCTCCGGAAAGCCAACGCGCCAGCGGATTGCCCTGCTTTTTTCTTGGCTCACCCCCGCTATCGATAAAATATCGTCAGCTAGGATTTCCATACATGATGGGGAGCGGAAAGCCCTATTTAAGCCACTGCCTTTTCGCTTTGTTCAGGCAAACCATAGTTCGCTCCATATGTAAAGAAAGCCTAACCAAAGTAGTCGAACCTTAGTTGCTTCCCATCCAAATGCCCGTCACTCAAATGTCACTTCCGATC
>PSRH01000022.1 GCA_003175915.1 Candidatus Melainabacteria bacterium
CGGGACGTAGCGCAGCTTGGTAGCGCGGCTGCTTTGGGAGCAGTAGGTCGCAGGTTCAAATCCTGTCGTCCCGAGTTTCGAAAAATTCAAAGTAACAAGAGCGGAACAGGTTAGACTACCAGCTTGCCTGATTGTCACGCCAATTTTGCGGCGGTCTCGCTGAGATCAAACTGTGGGTCACCTGCACCTGGTACCACCAACAGTGTCGGATTTTCGACTGGCTCCATGATATAGCCAGTCCGCAGCGATAGAAAAGGCTTTTCGATGACAAAATAAGTGAGCATGGCAGCCACTATAGCCAGCGGCAATTCAACTAGTAAAGCGAAGCACAGGTAACTGACCATCGGATTTACCTGGAGCCAGCTCGCCAGTTGGCAAAGCAGCGGATAATGCGAGTGCTGCCCATAGACAATCGGAATATACAGATGCTCACCTGATTGCAAGATAAAGAAATGGTCCACGTACAAGGAAAAGCTGAGCGCTCCTCCAAATGCAACTAGCCGCGAAAGCATGGAAGGCATTGAAAAGGAAGTGGCTACGTAGCTCAAAATGAGCAGCCCGAAAGCGCTGCCCTCAATTAGATTCCGGGCAATCCACCAGGCACTCCCGGTAGTATCACTAGCTCCGGGTGGAGCAACACAATACCAGAGTCCAAACAGAGTAAGCGCTAATACTGCCAAGAAAGTCATTGGCGACTTGAAGTAGGGTGCCAGTTTCTCAAAGGAAAAGCCGAGGATCATGCCAATCACAAATTGATCGATCCTGCCAAATATTGTCGTATAAGCCATCATAAAGACTGAGCCTTTAAAACAATACACCGCCGCCTTTGTAGCCACAGCTAGAACGATGAGCAGGAAAAGGTATCTCAGTCCAAACTTACGGTAGAAGATGAGCAGGAAGGGAAAGAGCAAGTAAAATTGGACTTCCACAGGAATCGTCCAGAGCACCTCGGTAAACTGCGGAAAGAACACGGCGTTCTTCAAATTGTGCATGAGGAAAATGGAACGGAGCAGCGAAAAAAAGTCGTTGCGCAGCGGATCAAGGCTGCAAGCCATTAGCAAGACAAAAAGGAATAGCGGATATATGCGCAATATCCTATTGCGATAGAAATTCCATAGACTTATGTGTTTGTCGTGGCAAATGCGGGCAAACAAAAAGCCACTGAGCGTCATGAACAAAGCCACACCAGTGTAGCCTTCACTAGCAATCCTTGTGAAAGGACAGTCATAAATCTGCTGTCTGGTAAGAAAACCCTGGCTTTCAAACAAAAGCAGGCAATGAAACAAGATAACGAACAGAGCGGCAAACCAGCGCACATGGTCAAGCTTTTCGTTGTATTCGATGTTCTTACTACGCAAGCGAGCCTATCCGTGAAATCGGTTATTCAATTTTAGGGCAAAATTGCCTCTACGTATGGTGCAAATGATCAGCCTAGTGATGAAATGCTATACGGACTGTCCTTTCAATTGTCTTTCGCTGATCCAACCGAATACCCGCAACATATCTAGCTTGCGTTATAGCTCTTAGGCGGGTAAATCGGATATATTTGCTCAGGCAAATGCTTCGCGCCGGAAACAGGGCTTTGACTTGAACCAGTATTCTTGTCGGGTAAGCTCGTTAGAAGGAGACAAATCACCAATCAGGCTTGATTTGCTAGCATTAAGAAATCACCATCAAATTTGAATTATGCGCCTATTGCTTGTTGAAGACGATCAATACCTAGCCCAAAGCCTAACAATGGCTTTGGAAGGGCAATCCTACACGACCGAATTAGCCGCCGACGGACACCAGGCTGATTTGGCTCTCACCAATAACTATTACGATCTAATCGTACTGGACCTGACTCTACCTCAGCTGGACGGCTTAGAGGTCCTCAAACGCTTTCGAGCAAGAGGGGGTTCCGCCCCTGTGCTCATTCTTTCCGCCCGAGACAGCGTCAATGATCGCGTCAAGGGTCTGGACGAAGGAGCCAACGATTACCTCGTCAAACCATTCGAGCTGACGGAGCTAGAGGCTCGCATCCGAGCCCTTTTGCGTAAAGATCGCTGGCTCAATTTGTTGGAGACGAAATATGGCAATCTGGTTTTCCAGAGCAGTACTAAGGAAATCACCATAGCCGGACAAAAGATAGATCTGACTCCTCGGGAGCTGGCCGTGCTCGAAATTCTTTTGAGCAAGGCCGGCACGCTGGTAACCAAGCGTGAGTTACTCAACAGGCTTTCGGATAGCGACCTGGAACTTTCCATGAACGCTATGGATATCGTCATTCACCGTCTCAGGAAGAAGCTCTTGCCGTCAACCTGCGAAATTAGAACTATGCGCGGCATCGGCTATACATTGCTTGCCTTAGACCCCGCTCAATGAAGCAGAGATCGCTTAGAGTCCATCTCCTTGTGTGGCAGCTCACAGGCTTATTGGTGCTGTCTATGCTCAGTTGTCCGTTTATTAGCTGGTTGGGCAATACCTTAGCCAGTCAGGTATACGACGAAATTCTTTTGAACTCAGCCGATTCAGTCATAGCCCGCGTTGAAAACGATACGGACCAGATCAGTGTCGATTTGCCCGCGCACGCTCGAAAATGGCTGCGCCATGAAGATAAAGACGCTTTCTATTACCAAGTCTTAGGACCAGACGATCGCTTGATCGATTGCGATGAGTACATTCCCACTCCTGCAATTCGAGCGAAGCCAGGTAAGCCCGTTTACTACAACACAGTAGTTGATGGCAATAGAGTACGGGCCATGGAAGTAAGTGCACCTCACCCACAGCTTTCATCCCGATATGTCTCCGTCGAAGTAGCCGAAACTTTTAACACGAGGCAAGCCTTTGCCAACATGATCGTCGTTTCGCTGCTGATTACCCAAATTCTTTTCATTTTGGGCAGCGTCATGGCCATCTGGTTTGGCGTTGGTCGGGGGCTCATGCCGCTCAAGGACCTAGAGCAAACGCTCTCGCGGCGCAGCCCTTCCGATCTCGACCCCATCGCTCTTGCAGATGCTCCTACTGAAGCAGTATCCCTGGTGCAGAACATCAATACGCTTTTAGGGCAGATCAAAGACCATATCGATCGCCAGGCCAATTACGCAGCCAATGTCGCCCACCAGCTACGTACGCCTTTATCTGGACTGCGGACTTATGTGGGTCTGGCCGTGCGCCATTCAAAAGATGACAAAGTCCGCGAATTTCTTGCTCTCATAGATCAGGGTGTCGAACGCTTGATTGCTTTGATTGAGCAAATGCTCTTGCTCTCTCGTTCCGATCCATCTCTGCTTGCTCACAAAATCGATTCCAAGGTAGACCTCAATACGATCGTCTTGGAAGCAGCTGCGGAATTAATGCCTCATTCAGCCAAGAAACATATTGATTTGGAGGTCATGCCACTTTCTACGCCTGTGGAGGTCTATGGCGATCCGCTCAGCCTGCTCGAATTGACCAAAAACCTAACAGAAAACGCCATCGCCCACAGCCCGTCCGGCAGCAGCGTTCAGTTGAAGATCGATACTCAAAATGGCACTACTTTGATTGTTGAAGACAACGGTCCGGGCATCCCTGTCAAAGAGCGCGAGCACGTATTCGAACCCTTTTATCGCCCTGCTGCCAGCACTACGGTCGGAACCGGCCTGGGGCTGTCGATCGCGCGGGATATCGCCAAAGCCCACCGGGCCACGATTACTATCCAAGACGGCGAGAAAAACAAAGGAACAAAAGTAGTTGTCTCCTTCCCCAACTCAGATCAATAGTGAGGAATAGTAAGGCTTTTAGGCGCTAAGATCTGGGCCTCGCCTGCTTGCTTTTTCCGGCACGACTTCATCCATGAAAGCCTTGCTATTCTTCGTTTCTTCGGGCTTCAGGTCGACGCCCATGAAAGCTTCCATATGCATCGGCACTGTCTGGCGAACCGGTTTGAAGCCTGGCTTTTGCACTTCGATGACGTGCGTGCCCGGCTTTAACTGATCTCGAAAATGAGTGCCGGCTAGATCGTAATGGTCAGAAGCAGTCAATATTCCCCGCACCTGGCCATCGATCAGAACTGTGGCACCTTCTGCTTCGGCATTTGCTTGCAGCAGAAAATTGTAGTCCGGCAGGCTTTGGTTGCGGGTTTCCAGGTACATAAGGGCAAGCACAAAGAGGAAAACGGCCAGCCACAGCTGCTTTGCGCGCGATGTTTTAATCTCGAAAGTCATTTTCTCAATGTCCGAAAACGTCAGCGAAATCTACTCTAGCAAACTTTTAAACGCCCCAGCTGTGGGTCCTTTTCGGCGAAACCAAGTTCTAACTTGAGCCCCCCATACATATCGACGTTCCCGGAAGGGAATAAGGGAACTTGGGGCAGGCATTGGCGGGTTTGATTAAGGCTAACTTCAACTGAGGCTGATTTGCTCAGCTCAGAAAACCGGCAAAGCCTGGCGGGGAACCGAATACGAGGCAGGCAAGTATGTTAGGAAACTTTGGCAGAAAGACGGAGGACAAGCGGGTCGATCAGATTTGCTCGCTGTGTGGAAAGCCAGTCCCCGATGCAACAAGGTCGATGAGCACTCGCTTCCTCCAGAAGGAAAGTCGCTGCCAATGCACAAGACCAAAACTCGTCCAAGAAGACGATACGAACGCCTCCGTAGCATCGCCTGGCGAGCCGGGGAGGGAAGCTCAGACTTTAGAGCTACAAAAGCAATTCGACACTGGGAGCACGGCTTTGCAGGACGTACCGGCCTGGCAAACAGCCGTCCTGGCCAACTTACCGGACCAATATGAGGTCCTGGCCATGGTTGGAGAAGGCGGTATGGGAACAGTCTGGAAGGTTCGCGACAAGGGCGCCGACAAGATCTATGCCATCAAGGTCCTGCGTTCCTGGCTGATCGAAGACAATAATGCCCTCAACCGCTTCGAACAGGAAGCTGAGGCCGCCCGCGATTTGAGCCACGCTAACCTGGTTGCCGTTCACAGCTTCGGTATGGGTAGCCGCGGTGCTCCGTACCTGGTCATGGATTATTTGGCCGGCAGAAGTCTAGCTAAAATCATCAAGGAAGCGGGCTGCATCGGAGTTCCCAGAGCGATAGATCTATTCATCCAGATAGCCGAAGCCGTTCAGCACGCCCACTCCAAAGGCGTTCTCCATCGAGATATCAAGCCAAGCAACATCATCGTTGAAATCAATCAAGAAGGATTAGAAATAGTCAAGCTGATCGATCTCGGCATTGCCAAAGTCTTGCCGAAGCAAACCGGTCTCTTGAAGGGACAGGCGCGCGCCGGAGAGGTTTTCGGCAGCCCGCCCTATATGTCGCCAGAACAGTGCCTGGGCGACACGCTCGATGACCGCTCCGACCTTTACGCCTTAGGTTGCGTCATGTACGAAGCCCTGTCCGGCAAACCTCCCTTCGGCGCTGATAGCCCGATCAAAACGATGAGCCAGCACGTCGAGGAGGAGCCGCAAGCGATTCGAAAAGCATCGAAAGAACAAATCATTCCTCATGATCTTGAATACGTGATCATGCACTGTCTGGAGAAATCGCCGCAGGATCGCTATCAGTCCATGCAAGACCTGGCTGATGACCTAAGAAAAATCAAAGAGAACAAGCCCATTGCCCGAGTGCTCAAGTTGCCGCCGGCGCCTGGTTTAGAACCGAACATCCCGGCAGGGGCTACAGCGGCAGATTCGGGCGCTCATAAGCCGAGCGCATCGACCCTACCCCTGCCGAGCGATTCAGGACCGTACAAGCCGCTTACAGCAGATTCCGGGCCCTATAAACCACTGGCACCAGAATCAACTTCTTTGACAGACTCCGGTCCCCACAAATGGCTCGCCCAGGATTCATTTCTGCCGGCAGAATCCGGCCCGCACAAGCGTCTTGTCATGGATCCGTCTCAATCCCTGGACTTCGACCCGTACAAGACCAATGCACCTGATTCAGCCCCAAGCGTAGATCCCAACTCACTGAGAGCCCTGGACGCCTACCGCTCGCTTGAAACAACAGACGAAGCGATCGACCCCGATTTATACAGGCTATATAAAGCCCAATCACAGTCCCTCAAGACGATTTGCGGCGTTTTGGTAGTGCTTCTGGTAGCAGTAGCCTCTGTCTACGCAATCAATTCCTTCCATCAGGACGGAAGCAGCACACAGGCGCCGACGGTATCGGCACGTACTCTGCCGGAAGCCTTGCAGATTGATGGCGATCTGGTGGCCGCCGTGGAAAAAGGCGCCCAAAGATTTATGCAAGCCCAACAGTACGACAATGCCGCACCCTTGCTGGAAGCAGCGATCAGGTCGCAGGAACATTTAGGCACCAAAAGTGTATCTCTAGCTCGAGATCAAGAAGGTCTAGCCAGATGCTATGCCATGCTGTCACAACTCGATAGGTCCGCCCACTGGTACGAACAGGCGCTCAGAACCTACGAAGAATTCCTCTCAAAGAGCAGCTCCGGCTTTAATCTCAACCGCAATAGCGACTGGGCATCGGCCAGCTCCTGTGCCAAAGACTACGCCGATGTGTTGACTAAGTTAAATCGAAACTCGGAAGCCCAGGCCCTAGAAAAGAAATGGTCCAGTCGCTAGCTCGATCTGTGCACCATATTTAGTGTCGCACCGAAGATAGCCTTGTTTAAACGACCGGAGAAGCAAAAAGAAAAGTCGCGGCTCGAACTGACCTGTTCGACCTGCGGAAAACCCATAGCCGGTAAAGCCAGAACAGATGTGACGCGTTATCTCTTTGAAGAAAGTCGCTGTCAATGCGGTCAACCCAGATTGGTCGAGGCTGGCATCCCCTACCAGAAAACGGAGGTGAAAGCGCTGCCGTGCTCTGGTTCTGCCGAACCCCAGGCTGCCTCTCCTGAAGCTCAGACAGAGGAAAAATCAGGTTCGATACCAGGGTGGCAGTTAGCTATTCTAGCTAATCTTCCTGAACGGTATGAACCTATCTCGCTGCTTGGCGAAGGCGGTATGGGCACGATCTGGAAGGTGCGCGATAAAAATCTGAACAAAACCTTCGCTATCAAAATTCTCCGCTCGGGAGCGGCGAACAGGCGAGAGGCTCTGCAACGCTTCAGGCAAGAGGCTCAGGCAGCCTGTCAGCTTTCTCACGCCAACCTCGCTTCCGTTTACAACTACGGCGTGGGCAAGCGTGGCGACCCTTACATCGTCATGGATTGCCTTGATGGTGACACTCTGTCCAAGATCATTGAGAAGGAAGGCTGTGTTGACGTCCCTCGCGCTCTCGATTTCTTTATCCAAATAGCCGAAGCTCTGGCCCATGCTCATGCCAAAGGCGTTATCCATCGCGACATCAAACCGACAAACATTATTGTCGAACGCAATCAGGAAGGCATAGAAATCGTCAAGATCGTTGACTTCGGGATGGCCAAGGTTACCCCAGTTGAAGGCGCTCAAAGCGCAGGACTGACGCTCACCGGAGAAGTTTTCGGCACACCGTCATACATGTCACCCGAGCAATGCCTTGGAAAAAAGCTGGACGCCCGTTCAGATATTTTTGCCTTCGGCTGCGTCATGTACGAAACCTTATCCGGCAAAAAACCATTTCCTGGCCACACTGCCATGCAAACCATGTTGAAACGCCTTCACAGCGTAGCCAAGCCGATTGGACAGGCATCAACTGAGCAAATGATTCCCGACGATCTCGAATACATCGTCAGCCGCTGCCTGGAAGCGGACCCTGGCAATCGATATCAATCAATTCAAGCACTGGAAGGGGATCTTCAGCTTTTCAAGGAGGGTAAAAAGATTATCCGGAGCAAGAACGTTCCAGCGATCGATGTAGCAAACACGGGCTTGTCTTCTCCGATCGTCTCACTTAGGCCATTCTCCAGAATCCGGACAAGCGCATTAGTGACAGCTTGCCTCTTATCCTCAACGCTTCTCATCGCCATGGCTCTGTTTACCAGGTGCCTCTGGCAAGCCTCTTCTTCTATATCAACTCCAACGGTGGAATCGTCGGTTCAAGATAAATCTCCGTTCAACGCCCCGATTCATTTTTACGGAACTGAACGTGGTCTGGCAAGACAACTTGATCAACTATCGGAAAACTATATAAAGTCAAGGCAATACGAAAAGGCTATGCCGATATTGCAGATCAGCGCCAAGTACTACAGCGAAGACGAAAACAA
>PSRH01000061.1 GCA_003175915.1 Candidatus Melainabacteria bacterium
TCGCATTTAACGCGCCCTTAACAAAAATCTTGTCGGAATATTAGCTACGGTTTACTTTTCCTTTACAAAGTGTTACAGTTGTTTTCGGAAAAGTCCCAATTGTTCTGATTTTACAAATCCGCCAAAGCCGAAATGGCTCAGCCTGAGCCGCCGGAGGTCTCGTCAGGGCGCCATGTCAACAAGATATTGTTTGTCAATACCCTTTATCTGAGATATTGCTAAGAATCCTGCAAAACCTCAGCCCTGCCGAAAATATTGGGTTGCTCTCTGATCTTTGACTGCCCAGCATTGGCTTTGCTAATTTTCCCCGAGCTTCGGGCAAACTCTCTGAAGCCTTTTGTGATCGCTTGTGCTGAATGTATTTCGATCAATTCAAGACAAAGACGGTCGGGAGACCTAGTGAAATTTCCTATTAAACTGAATAAAACACTCCAATTGTTAGCGGTAGGAGCCTGTTTGACCTTCTGCTTTGTTCGACCCGGTCAGAGCGCCCTGGCGGGCAACCTGCCGGACCTCGATCCAGAAATCATCGCTAACAGTTGGGAAGAACAAGACGATAAGTTCGCCTCCGTCACCCTGAACGGGCGCGAAATCATCAAGATCAAAGAATCTGATCGCATCCCCAACGCGGAAGAGTATGCCGAAGAGTTGGCTGCCAAGTTGGACGAGCTTGTCAAGGACAACAAGTTCGATCCAGAAAAGCTGACTCCCTCAAAGGACGGCGAACTGGCGACAATCAAGCTGGACGGCTCTACGGTGATCAGATTTCCAGCCGCCGAAGAGCTAGTCGGCAACAACCAGGTGGTAGCGAAGGCCAGTCCCCTTGAGCACAGTTTCCGTATCGTCAACGCCATCCGCAACGCCTTAGGCGTAACCCTTATACCGCAGTCGTTCCTCAAGCTCTCCGAACTGGCTATCCACGACGCCAGTGCCATTACCCGAGCCGCTGGCATGCATTTCAGCGGGGCAGCCTCCTGGTACGGCGGCAAGTTCAATGGTCGCAAGACCTCTGACGGCACAGTTTTCGATGAAAAGAACCTGACAGCCGCGCATCGCAGCTTACCTTTCGGCACTCGACTATTGGTCATGAATCGCAAGACCGGCGACTCTTGTGTTGTGAAAGTTAACGATCGGGGACCCTTCGTAGACGGGCGCGTCATCGACCTTTCTAAGGCGGCCGCCAAGCAGTTGAACATGATCGGCAGCGGAGTTGCTACAGTCGACTGTCTGGTTTTGGACGGACAGTGATAACCTGGCATTGAAGCCTTTCGCCTCACCTCGAGATTGAGCGGCGATAGTCGGCGCAAACATGGCGCCTTCAACTTCTGCTAGAATCCCTGGCTACCCGTTTTCGAGCATTGAACCTTTGAAAGAAGCTGTTCGCGTCAGACTAGCACCAAGCCCGACTGGCAATCTTCACCTTGGTACGGCAAGGACGGCTTTGTACAACTATTTGTACGCTCACCGCAAAGGTGGCACATTCATCGTCAGGCTCGAAGATACTGATGACGAGAGATCGGAAGACCACTATACCGTCGATATTATCGAAGGTCTCAAATGGCTGGGGCTTACCTGGGACGAAGGTCCTGACATAGGCGGGCCTTATGGACCCTACAAACAAAGCCAAAAATTTGACCACTACGCGCAGATGGCCAACCAGCTTGTGACAAAGGGAAGTGCCTACCACTGCTACGCCACCCCCGAAGAATTGATCGCTCTTAAAGAAGAACAAAAAAACTCAGGCAAGCCGCCTCGTTATGACAATCGAGGTAGGGATCTAGCCCAAATCCAGATCGATGAATTCGTCAAAGAAGGCAGGGCGCCTTCCATACGATTCATGATCGAAGAGCCTCGCATCATTGCCTGGCACGATCACATTAAAGGAGAGATCGGCATTGAAACCGGGGATCTCGGCGGCGACATGGTGATTGTCAAGTCGAACGGAATGGCTACTTACAATTTCGCAGTTGTAATTGACGACATTGATATGAAGATGACCCATGTCATCCGCGGTGAAGATCACATTCACAACACTGCCAAGCAGTTGCTCCTTTATGAGGCTCTTGGCATCAAACCTCCCGAATTTGCCCACGCTGCCCTAATTTTCGATACGGAGCGACATAAGCTTTCCAAGCGCAAGCATGGAGAGGCTGCCCATATCAGCCAATATCGTATCGGCGGTTATATGCCGGAAGCGATGGTCAATTACCTCACTCAAATGAGCTGGACACCCGCCGATGGCAGAGAGATTTTCACCCTGGCGGAAGCTTGCGAAATGTTCGACCTTGAAAAGGTGAGTAAGAGTCCGGCCGTCTTCGACATTAAGAGACTGAACTGGTTCAACAGCCATTATCTGCGCAGCCTGCCGATCAAGACAGTAACTGAACGCGCTTTGCCATATCTAACCAACGTGAATATTAGTGCTTACACAAATGCCCAGCTTGAGGAAATCGTCGCCTCTGTGCGTGACGGTTTGACGATTCTGTCGGAAGTGCTTGGCGCTACCCGCTTTTATTTCGAGAAGGAGCTTCCGGTAGAGGAAGATTTGAAGAAAACAGTTCTTTCCAATGGCTCTTCTCGCAAGGTAATCGACAATACTCTCAAAGTACTGCCCTCCTTTCCCTGGGGTGACCACAAAGGCTGTAAGTCAGTGGTAGACGGCATGGGGAAAGAGCTAGGTCTGAAAGGCAAAGAGCTTTATTGGCCACTCAGGGTGGCACTGTCTGGCAAAGTCCAGGGTCCTGATCTAGGTTCGATCATCTCTATCCTTGGCGCAGAGCGCGTTAAGCTAAGACTACAATCAGCTCTCCCGCACTGTGGTGCCTCCTAGAAGAACGGCCCACCAGCAAGAGGATGATCTTTCCAATCAGCTCTAAACAAGTTAAAAACTGCATGCACATCTACAACAGTCTTTCAAAACAAAAGGAAGAATTCACGCCGCAAGACGGGAAAACGGTGCGCTTCTATGTTTGTGGACCAACGGTCTATGACTTCAGTCATATCGGCCACGCGCGCGTTTACGTCGTTTGGGATGTAATCCAGCGCTATCTTCGTTACAAGGGCTACAAGATTACTTACGTGCGCAATGTTACCGACATCGACGACAAGATTATCAACAAAGCCAAAGAAGAAGGCATTCGTCCAGAACAAGTGGCGCGCAAATACTTATACGAATTCTGGCGAGACATGGAAGCGTTGAATACACAACCCCCAGACGTCGAACCGCGGGCGACTGAATTTGTGCCGCAAATGATTGAGTTCATCAAAGGTTTGATCGGCAAGGGTAAAGCTTACGAAGCAGGCGGTGACGTGTACTTTGATGTAAAGTCGGCAAGCAAGTATGGTCGGCTCACCAAACAGAACCTAAACGAGATGGAAAGCGGCTC
Source organism: Candidatus Melainabacteria bacterium (assembly GCA_003175915.1). Classification (GTDB taxonomy): domain Bacteria; phylum Cyanobacteriota; class Vampirovibrionia; order Obscuribacterales; family Obscuribacteraceae; genus PSRH01. The sequence goes on from PSRH01000061.1 coordinate 3,387, forward strand.
CCGAGACCAGGTGCTTTCTCAGGAAGAACTGAAAGAGCGTAAACGACACCCAGCAGACTTTGCTTTGTGGAAAGGCACTGATAAAAGCGAGAGCGGCTGGCCGAGCCCGTGGGGGCATGGTCGTCCAGGTTGGCACCTGGAATGTTCAACCATGATCAAGCACGTGCTGGGCGAAACGATTGATATGCACGGTGGTGGCGAAGATCTGCTCTTTCCCCATCATGAGAATGAGATAGCCCAGACTGAAGGTCTGGAAAACAAGCCACTGGCCCGCTTCTGGGTGCACAACAGCTTCGTTCAAGTAAACAGCGAGAAGATGTCAAAATCGCTCGGCAATTTCACCACGATTAGAGAATTGTTGAAGAACTACAGCGCCGACGAATTGCGACTGTTCATTTTGCAAACTCACTACCGCAACCCGATTGATTTTTCAGTCGATGCCTTGCAAGCGGCGAAAACAGGGATGCAAAGGTTGATTCGAGCCGTCTATGGTGACGGTTCCAGTAGTGCGAACGGACGCGATGCTGTCCCGCCTCAAGTTATGCCCTCCAAAGGAAAGCTAACCCATCAGCTCCTCAAAGGAGACGCATCGTTGGAGCAAGAGAAAACTCAAATTGAGAACGAATTTGTCGAGGCTCTGGACGACGATTTCAACACAGCCAAAGCCGTGGCCTTTCTCTTTAAACTTTCCGATCTAATTGGTACTGCAAAAGACAAAGCCAATAAAGAATTTTTCGTCCAGGCGCTGAAAGACTACGCGGCTGTGCTTGGGTTTACCCTCTTGGACACGCGCAAGCTTTTACCTAAAGAGACAACTTCTCAACTCATGGACCTGATCTTGAGCCTGCGCTCTGAATCGAAGCAACGTAAAGACTACGCAACCTCAGACTTGATTCGTAAACGCTTAGCTGAGTGCGGCGTTAACGTGATGGACACCGCTGACGGTGCCACCTGGGAAAACAGCGGCTAGTTATGAATGTATAACCAGACTAATCCGTTTGAGAAGTATAAATAGATTTGGATGCTGTTTTCACCTTCAAGGGCCCGTGAGATTGCGCTAACTCGTTCATGCCGACTGGCCAGTTTAATTGTGGAGCAAATTGATATTCGTACTCCGGGAAGCGCGACGAGCTACCGCCGGAAACTTCGTAGATTCATTGTGGGCGACACGACCGGAGGCATGTCAGCAGGCGACCATCATTTCCGGATCTTCATTTGGATCGCAGGTTAGGATGAGCTGTTGCTTCTTGTTCTTGTAACCAGTTCAATCCCGACCCAGAAATCATTCAACTTGCAAAAACAGAAACGGCCAATCGTCCATTGAGACGCAAAAGGGGTCTGGCTGTTTTCTGGAATGACGACTCGGTTTGAAAACATAAAGGGGAAACCAATGCCGTTAGAAAAGGTGCTCAAACGCGCCTTTGCCGGCTGTGGCTTAGATTTTCTGGAGGTCCAGAAGAGCCAACGCTGGCAAAGAGCCGTGTCGCACTTCACTTCGCTTTCCGACCGATATCCAATCGACTCGCAGCTTGGGCCTCTGCTCCATGCCGGGCCTCACTTCGTCGGAGAGCTCCTTGCTCGAATGCCGGCCAACGGCGTGGCTCAGTTGGCCTCTCAAAGAAACACCGCTTGGCAATACGATCCCGGCTTCCTGGCAAGCATTTGCTGTCTCGGTGATGCTCTCATAGAGGCGGCCATTGCCTGCTTGCCAGTGTCCTTCGAGCTAAGTGAGGACGACGCCGAACTGCGCCTAGACCGCTTGCAGCTGCCTGTAAGCCAAGGGGCGCTTGTCGAGTGCTGGCAAAGGGGCGACGCAGAAACGCGTGTGCAAATCGCCAAGCTACTGGCCGTCACCTTTGCCGGCAAGACCGCAGACGGTTACAGCAGCGAAGACGATCGGGCCAATCAGCCAGCCGAGCGGGTACTACCAGCCTGTTACGGGCGTTGGCATCGGGCCCTGGAAGCAATTCCGGCTGAAGCGGCGCTAAGACCCATAGCCAATTGCCTGGGCAAGGCAATCATGCTGGCGGCCTTCGGCAAGCTGGTAGGTACGGAAACGCTGGCAGTTCTGCCTATCCAGCTTGCCCACAACATCTACTGGCGTAAACGGGGCGAGGTGGCTGCCTCGTGCTTGGCAGGGCTAGAGGCCAGCAAAGTTCCCTTGAGAAAGGAGAGACGGCAGTCCCTGAATCATATCGCTGCCTGCGGAGAGGCAGAGCGGGAGGAAATAAGCTGGTCGCACCTGGGCATCGCTTTGCGTATTGACGAACACAAATGGGTCCTCGTCGACCCAAACATGGGCATGGCCAGCGTGTTTCCCAACTCCTGGAAAATGAATGAAGCGCATGACTTGCTGAGGTGCTACGGTCAAGTTCTTCCCGGTCTGTCGCTTTTGCGTCAGGACAAGCGCATCGAGGCGCGCTTCGAACGCTACATTGACGGATGCCAGCAACGCTGTGCCAAGCTGCTCCTCCTGACCGTCATGTGCTTCGCCAGACCACACTCGAAGGAAGAACTGGTCGACCTGCTCGGACGGCCTGGCGTGCTCGATGATGTGCTCAGATGGCCAGAATTCTCCGCAAGCAGGCTTGATCCGACCTGCTCGCGAAGAAGAAAGGCAATCTGTGCCCTCCTCGACCATGACTACGATTGGGATGCCGAACCGCTGCCGGACGGTACCCGTCAACGCAAGTGCCCGTGGCACGAGCACGGCGACAAGAATGAGCAGTGGCTGCTCGATAGGCTTTCCGATCAAACGGCCCAGGAAGCGATGGGGAGCTTGTGTTACAGGTTCATCACTGAAAGTCTCAAACAGATGGACAAAGAACACGAGCAAAAGAAAGGAGGCGCGGATCTGCACCATCCGCGGTGTCAGCTCGGCGGACTCGGGCCTAGCCTGGCAATCGCTGTACTGGGGCATGTCGCCCATGCCATGGGTGTAAGCGAAGCAGTTGAACCGGTGCTGCACCATCACTGCTTCGATCAATTCCGCCTGCTCTATCGCGCCGGGGAATTGATTTTGCACCCGGAGAGCGCCGGCCCCGACGCACGCGAGGCTGCTGAAATACTGAAAAGGCTCCCCTTTGTCCTGCCCAGTGCCGAGAAAGTTCTCAAAGCACTGGAGGTGGGATAAAGCTCCCCATACGGCAGTTCCAAAGGAGGGAGGTGAAGATGGCGTGCGCGTTCGATTCGCCCTAGCACCGCTTCGCAGTGGGCTAAGCGGTGGATAGTCCAGTGGAAAGGAGGTAAAGTTTGGCCGAACTGAATGACGCACTCGTGCGTCGCGTGCGCAGCCTGCGCTCCCAGACCCCGCCCATGTCCTGGGAAATGATCGCGCAGACGCTGCGGGTAGAGGCCGCCGCCGAAACTCGGGCCGCGATCGAAGCGGTCCAGCAAGAAGAGCGGACCACGGCCCGACCCCACGCGACCCCGCAACCGGCGGGAGCCGGCGGGATGAAGGCAGTTCCCGTCCTGGCTTTCTGACGTAAAACCGGTCGCCCGTAACTAGCCGGCAGCGGTCGTGCCCGCCCAGCACGACCGCTGCCGGTTAAGCGGTATGCGCACAGTTTGGGAAGGAGAAAGTGGTGCCTTAGCCACTATCTTGTTTATCGGGCGCTCTTCGATCTTCTATAGTATTATCAATTCAACTCTTTCAAAATTAGAGATTGATGTTGCACCGCTTATGGTGCCCCTGGAAAAACCGGTCCCGAAGAAACGATTGTCTATGTCCTACTGTGGTCCGGGACCACTGTCTGGCCCGCCCAGTCCTGACGGTCGGCCACCTAAATTTCCAAACCCGCCGCCCGGACCACTGCCTGGCCCAAAGCTCTGTCCGTTCATTCTCTGCATTCTTTGCTGTCGCCGTTGTTGGATGAACTCTTGCATTTTCGATTTTTCGGCATCATCAAGCTGTCCGTCGTGATTGGCGTCAAAGCGTTCTAGCATTCTCTGACGACGAGCGGCAAAGTCACCGCCCCCAAAACCACCTCCCGGGCCCCCTCCTTGCCAACCGCTTGGACCGTTACCATTCAGACCGTTGCCAAAACCGCCTCCTGACCCTCCGAGGCGACGAAAGCCCATTGGACCCCCCATCGGAGGTCCCCCTGGACCAATCTGCCCCTGGCCAGGTCCCAGACTTGCTCCAGGTCCTGGGCCATCTCCTGATCCCAATCCACCGCCAAGCCCCGGACCACTTCCTGGTCCCAAACCCCCGCCAGGTCCTGGCCCGTCTCCTGGTTGCGGGCCACCGCCCTGGTTCAATCCGGAACCCGCGCCCGGCAAAGCGCCCTCGCCGCCCGATTGAGCCAGAGCCGGCAAACCAATGACCAGCGCAGCAAACACCCCGACGCTAAACACCATTCTTCTTTTCATGGGCTGGTTCCTCGCAAGAATCTAATCGCCTTTATTCCACCTGTAATCCCAACAAACCTTTCTTCGGCAGTAGCGGATACTTTTTGCTATACGTCGGGCAACCAGATTTAGTTCAATTCAACCCACCAAGAACTTCGCTACCCTTTAACTTGTCATTCTCGCCTTGCTTCGTGCGAGCTCACTTAATCACACTGCCAAAAATTAACTGGCTTCTCTATCCTGAAGACACGCCTATTTCGAGCAATCACACAGTTAACAAAGGCTGTTTGAGCCAGGTAGTTTTTGCCATGCTCAGCTCACGCATTCACCGATCAGCCCTGGAGCAGAATTAACAACACAAACCGGCAATGCCAATATCCCAGTCACTTGAATAACCTGCGGAGGTTATACAAGTGTAATCACCGAGGAGAGAACCAGCCATGATCAGCTATCTCACGGGCAAAACAGGAGAGCCCGACCGTCGCAGTTTCCGACCAGCCGTGCTGGCCGCCCAGGCAGTATTCCTCAGGACATTTCTCGGATCGGAAAACGCCCAGAACAGGCCTCAAATCGTCGCCATCGACCATGCTCAGATGATGCTCGCCACCCACGACGTAGCGTGCACCGGCGAGGTCTCCGATCTCCAGATCTTGCGCCTGGAGGGAGCAATCGTCTGCCTTCTCTGCCGTGGTCTTCAGATCGGCCTGGCCGACTTGAGCGGCGTCCACCCCGGCTTTGCGGAGCGCGACGAGCAAATGCGCGTCGTCGGGGCCCCAGATTTAGCCTCCGGACTGACGGCTATCCAAGCCTTCGCGCTTGAGGCATGCCAATCCGGCCAGCCTCCTATCAACTTGAGGGGCCGAGGCACCTTCGCCTCCCGCGCTCGGGACGCTGCCTCGCTCTATTGGCGGGCGAGCTGGTATCCGCACGTTCCCTGGGTGATGCCCGGCGAAGAAAGCGCCTGGGTCGACCTGGCGTCGATCAGGGGCACAAACCAACCAGACGACACATGTTTCTTCATGCTGCCTCTGGGCCGGTCGATTCCTCAATTCGACCCGCGCCCCGAGCCGGATGATGAGGCAGCGATTTGGGATTCGTGGTGGCTGTACCAGCTCCTGCGATTTCCTCCCGAAACCCAGATCTGGCGCGGGGAGCGGCAATGGGCGCCCTTGCGGGAGTACATCCGTGATCTGGGAAGGAAGGCCAACAAGGGGAGCTGAGGTCGCCCGATCGCCAATCCGTTAACCCTCAAACATGAGCTCTGGGTGTGGTACCGGCGGCGGTACCACACCATTGAATCGCCCAACCCAAACCAAGGAGGATCGATGGAGTCCCACATCCATCGCGAGCAGCGCGCATCGACAATCAAGATGGCAGCGGCCTATGTCCTTTGCTGCCTGATCGGCGGCACGGCTGTTTTCTCGATTCGTCAGCAGATCGGGGAGAACGGCTACCCGATTTATCTAGCAGCCTCTGTCCGATTCAGCGGGGCAGCGCTGGGATACCTTCTGCTTGCCTATCTGACCAGCAACCTCAAGGTTTCCAGGTCAGACGCTGCTTATCTGATCATCGGAGGACTGTGCAGCGGTGCCGCCCATGTATTCGTGTACAGGGCGACCAAACACCTTCCGGGCAGCATCATGACCGTGTTGTTCGCCACCTGCCCTATAATCGCGGCGTTCCTGGCTTGGTTGACCAGGACGGAGCGAATCAATAAAGGCACCCTAGCAGGGGCCGCCATCGCGGCGCTCGGGATCATCATCGTCTTCTTCGACCGGCTCCAGGTGCCAGAAGAACTCTGGGCGCTGCGCAACGCCTGCATCGGTATGGTGCTGCTGTCGTTCTGCAACCTCGCGGTTCGCCGGTTGAAGGCTGCGCCGGTCCTTGCCCAGGGAGCGATCTTCTTCCTGGCGGCAACCCCAGTGCTGTGGATCGCCTACTGGGTGTATGGCGAGCGACGGCCGCCAGGACCGCTGCCCCTCTATGAGAGCGCCTGTCTGGTATACACCACCTGCTTCATCTCCGGAGTGGCCTTCGCCCTCTACCTCTGGATGATGAAGAATCTGGGGATGATGCGCACGATGTCGTGCGTGTTCTTCCAGATCATCGTGGCGTTGGTCGTCGATGCCGTCTGGGAGAGTGAAGCTCTCGGATGGGTCTCCTACGTCGGCAGCGCCGTGGTGGTCGCAGGTGTACTGCTTGAATGGCGGCTGAAAAACCGGCCATCCCGTCAAACCCAAACGATCAAGATCCTCGGCGCACCGAGCGCTAACGGGGCGGTCCACCAAGACGC
>PSRH01000187.1 GCA_003175915.1 Candidatus Melainabacteria bacterium
TTTCTTTATTCCTAAAATCGGGATGATACCAACCCCAGCTAGCTGCCGCGTCAACTTTCTTGGCGTCAGCTGCATAATTGGAGGAAATCAGGAGCCGATAGTCTGGTTGTTTTAGATAACGTAGACCATCATCAATAGAAAACTTCTCGGTGCGATAATCGAGGCTGGCCTCTTCATACTTTTCTTGCTGTTTTTCGGCAGGTTTCTGTGGCTCCAGAGATGGCAAATCGGCTTGAATGTCTAACAAGCATTGGGATACAGCTGGATTGAATTCTTTTCGAATAAGTTTGGGCAACAAATCTCGGAGTTCTGGATCACCAAGAATTTGCAGTGCTTTAACTGCAGCGCAGCGAACTTCTGGTGCATCAGGAAAAAGGTAGGTTTGTTTCCCTATTTTGGTTTCACCAACAAGTTGCATCCTGATGAGAGGCATCGAAGACTGGGAACCAAAATCCGCTAAACCTTCAATAGCGGCAACCTTCAGTTCCGGGAATAACTTTGCTTCCGGCAACGATCCCTTTGGTTTCAGTGTTTCCTTGAGAGTTGTATATAAATCGTCCGAGATTGTTCGCTTGCAGACCTCACGCGGGTCCAACATATTTTCCAGTTTTGTGCAGAACATTCTCTTAAGTTCCGGATCCGCATCCTTTAACAGGAATCTCAATTGCTTTATCAAGACTACTGTCGCGGCAACTTCTTTCTCCTGGTCTGCAGTTACTACAAGACCCTCGACGTTTGGTACTTGCAGAAGTGCGAGCGCCTTTTCTCTGACCGCTCTAGCCGAATTTGGTTCAAGTAGTTTGATGCGGTTAGGTATGAGTTGTTCCAGAACGCGCACAGATAGCTGTACGTTTGTAGGACTGAGACAGGAAGCAATTATTTCAGCAACTTTCTTTTGTCCGGCAATATCATCCTTGTCAATCAGATCTGCTAGACGCAAGGCTGCATTCAACCGTTCTGCTCGTGCCAGGTCGGCCTTCTGTTCCTGAAGTCTTCTTTGCTTAGGATCAGTTACGTTGGCGTCCGGTAACGGAATTTCTCGTTGGCATTCGTGCTCCAAGAACGCGCGTACTTCTTTGGCATAGGTACCGGTAGGTTTATCCTTGAGGTTTTGCCAGCGAGCATTGTTCTGTTGAAGAATCTGCTCTGCAGCTACCCTATCGGGGTGGCGAAGTCCGAACAAATGCATGGCGGCCATGGCTCGAACGTCTGGATCATTGTCTGAGAGAGCAGTTTTTTGTAATGTAGCTTCGAGTGATTTGATTGTTGCTTCAAGTTCAGTTGTCTCATCTTTCGAAGCACCACTTGCCACTACTTGACGAAGGCCATCAATTATTGTTGCTAAGCGTGGGCAGGCAGGATCGCTGAGAGCTCTCATCTTGTCTGCTGACGAGCTTTTGGGATTCTCCAGCACGTCTTGAAGCAAGAGCCCGTATTGAAGTCCGTTGATTCCCTGGACTCGGGTCAAGAATTCACCAACCACTACTCTATGGCTGCTGGTTCCACAGGGCAACTCAGATGGCCCCTCCTTTTGTGGTGGCTTAAGATCTAGCAACAAGAGTCGGACAATGTACTTTGTTTTGACCGTTTCCTCACTCTTCCCCCAGCCAAATCGGACTGTGACATCGGACAACTCTTCAGGTAATTTGCCGTCGGAATCTCGACTAAGAGTTAACAATGCAATCGCGGCAGCGGCGCGGACATTTGGATCGACAATGCCGCGATGAGACTTAACGTGATCTCTCAATCGAGCGTCCATTCCCTCGAGCTTTTTGGGGTCATGCACTGCCCTTATGTGGCTCGCGCTCATCAGCTCGAAAAAGCCTTGATTTCCTTTTCCTGGTTCTATGAGAAGCCAGCACCGATTATAGGGATCATCGCCATACATAAAGTGAGATAATAGCTTGAGTTTGAAAGCTCTTACTTTTTCGGGGTCGGCACCTGGCTTGAGGAGTTCCTGAGCTTCATCCAGTATTTCAGTTATTTGTTTTCGGGACTCTTCGTCGGTGCAGCTGTCCTTGAGGGCGTCCCTATAGCGTGCCAGTGCATCTACTTCCTGCTTGAGGACTAATGGATTATTGAGATCGAAACAACCTTTCTCCGGACTTTTGAAACCCAACCCGTCTCCTAAAACCAGCGACGCGTCGCGCAGGCGATCTCTGTCTTCAAGTCCGAGTGCCCTTTCGCCAACGTTTTTGACGTCGCGGACGATAAATGGAATAAATCCGTATTCCGTGACTTTAAAAGTCACATTGGCGGTACCCGTGGTAGCCCAAAGCCAACGAGAGCCGTTTGCTGCTTCTTCTAATTTAGTTGCCGTAGGAACAACGCCTGGCAATTCAGTAGTTCTCAGAATTCCGGTGCCCCGGCCCCATCCGTGAACAATGTCGCAGACGAAGTATGCAGTACGCGCGTGATTAATTCCCCGACCGAGCTGTGTATCCCGGCCGCCAGCACTGTTGAAAACTCCAGTGGCGCCTGCGGTGATTCGCAGTCCGGACTTCCCTAACTGCCAGGCAAGCTCCTTCCCGCTAAGGCGCATAGTTGCTTCAGCCGCCCGTGCCGCTCTTAGTGCTGTCAACCCTTCACCAATACCGGAAATAATCAAGGCAGCATCCATTAACGGCACTAAAATCTGTTCGCTGCGAAGTTTAACTTCTTGAATTTTCAGCTCGTGCTCTAGCGAACTACCTGGCACTGGGATTAATTCGTCCCCGGACAGAACCATATAAATCTTTTTGGGATCGAGCTCTTTCTCCTTTGGCCCAACACGAGCGACCAAATCTCCCTTCCAGTTTTGGTAACCCAAATACTTGTCGATATCCCATGCTTCAATCGTTTGAACAATGTATTTCTTGCCGTTACGTTCGACAATTCTGGTTCGACCGCAAATGAGATTGCAGGGAACGCGCCTCACTTCTCCTGGCCTCAAGGGATCGTTTGGATCGACTAGCCCGATATATTTGCCTTCCTTATCGATGCACGCAAGTTTGCCGTGACATTCAAAATTACTAAACGTCAGTGCCAAGTCAGGATTCTGCTGCGCGGCTCTATAGTCGCCGATGCGTTCAAGAATTTCTGTTTCATGGTCATCACACCATTTCAAGAGTTCGCGATATTGGTAGTCATTGTAAGGATGCTTACCACGAATATCCACCGGCAAAGGTAACCTGAAACCTTTGAGACTGCCGTCTTCGTTTCTTGCCTTCTGTCCATACTCATCAGGATCGAAAATAACCCCTGCAGGAAATGGAATATCTGATGCGCCCCAGCCACCCTTTTTGTTTGCTTCGTTGAGGTGGTCTGCTAATTCAACTAGCCGCCTTGCTCGCAGGGCTAGATTTACGTATCTAGTTGATGTCGCTAACCAAACACGAGGATCCTCGTCGGCTCCTTCCAGCCAACGTGACGGCAGTCGCTCCATCGTAATTAACGTTTTTACGGCTTCTGCCTCGATGCGCGCATGCTCAGGTGCAGCAAGAGCACTGCTGCGCTCAAGAAACTTCTTCGTCTCTAAGAAGTCGGTAAAATATTCGCTTTCGAGGGCCCTTTCGGGATCGTTCTTTTTCTGTGGGTTTCTTTTTCCTGCTATGTAGAGCGCCTGGAACAGTTCAGGATTTTCCGGGATTTCGGCCCAGCCAAGCAAAAGTCGCAGTGGGTTCACAGCAGGCAGTGGCAGTTTGAGAGAACGGAGATCTTCCACCGCTGCTCTGCTATTCTCATTGTACCAATCTTGATACCGCGTGTAGTTCCGTTTAGATGCCGGTCCCCATATTCCAAGGTCACGTTCTTCTTGCAATAGTTGCGTCTCGCGCGTTATTTCGGCTAGACGTCTTTTCTCCGTGACATCGGGTGGCTCCCCTTTTCGTGGTTCTACTTTGCCGAGCAGGTGCGGCATCAGTGCAATGAACTGGTCTTGATAAACATTGGCTCTGCGCTTTCTTTCAAGAAACATGACCTTTTGCCGATTGAACTCCTCAAAGCCAGTTCCATAGGCGTCATCAGGCCCCAGCGTTCGGGCTTGTAATTCTTTGGGCATACGCGACTGAAACAGATCTTCAAAGCGCTTCAGTGCTGCAACCGATGCTGGTCCGAAGGTATGATTGTCCCGTTCGGAGCGGACTGCATTGAGAAGTTCGTCAAGTTCCTGCTTCGCTTCGCGTTTTGCATCCTCGTCGGACTGGCCAGGTTTTCTGTTGACCACGATTTGGTCTCTAAGTAGAATGAGAAGCGCATCCTGGACCTCCTCCATCCTTAGGGATTTCAGGTCACCCACCGGTTGTGGTGGTTCGTACACATTAACAAGTTCAAGTATGGATAGATCGGTAATGATTCCTTTTTCTACTAAAGCTTTCTGACCTTTACGCAGAAAGGCCCGAATCCCATCCAGAGAAAATATCGACTGAGCGGGATCTCTAGCTATTTGGGCCAGATTGAGGCGTTCGTTGACCGGCTGTTCCAGGAAGGGCGATCGGGTTGGACCGGGATCAAACGACGATCTCTCATTTGCTCGCATTCTATAATCACCTAAGAACGTGCGCTCAATTGCAAAGGCATCGCGACAGGGAGTAATTCTATCGATTTCACCAAATCTGATTGATGGGTCGGAACCTCCGCGTTAGCATGCAGAGTAATTGAACAATGTGACACTAATGTTACAGGCTTGCGCCAATCGCCGTGACATCGAAGTGTCCAGTCGTCACAAGCCTGTAACAATGAGACGCCAGCATTGCTGTGTTGCTTTCTATGTGAGGCAGATTACTATGAACGCAGAGTCTTCGAATTTCAAACGTCCAGAAAAAGCAAAATCGATCGAGGCTGCGGTTGATACCACCTCGTTTATTGAAATAGTGGGCAGCAAAGAATTACCTAAGGGTAGCTTTGTCACATCTTCAACGAAAGAAGCCAAAGTTCTTGTTTTCAATGATGTCTATCCAGGAAAAGATTCAACTGATAAGGAAGTGGCGAAAGCAATCCGTGAATTGGGAAATGATGAATTTGAAGTGCGAGAGCAAGCTTTTCGAAAATTGGTGGCATATGGAAACAAAGCCATACCACTGCTGAGTGAAGCTTTGGACGACAGTGATCCGCAAATTCGTCTGGATGCGCGCAGGGCGCTGAAGGCTATTTGCCTGGCTGATCCGGAGAGCCTCAAGCCGACTCTCAGTGAATTGTCAAAGCGCTATAAGATAGCAGGCGATTTATTGGGGTGGGAAGATAGCCCCTTCTCTGGAACCATCGAGTCAGTTCCCATTTCTCTGCCGCCCAAACTCACACCTGAGTCACGACGAAAATTTGAGAGCGCAATTGAATTCTTTGACAAAGGCATGCCCGAGGTAAAAGGATTGGATACACTCCTTGCCGTCATGGAAGAGAATAAAAAGCAGGGTGGGATTAAAGGGGGCGAAAGTGATGCGGTGATACAGGGAGTGCAGCGATTGTTTGATGCTCCGGTTGCATTGCGTATTAGATACGCCGAGGGTTTGCTGAATGGAGAGCCGACAGCCGAGGACAAGGCTCAGGCAATTAAGTTGCTTACTGAGGCATTACGAATCAACCGCACCCGCGGTGGTACACTGGGCGATTTACCTCAAACTAAAATCGCCTTACTGGTTAAGACGGCCAAAGGATTCGATGATAAAGAACTTGGTCAGGAAATAGGTCTGAACGGTGGTACGGTGGCCGATTTGCGTGAACGGGCAGAACAGTTCGCGATGAATGCAGCTTTCGGAGGTCCGGTAGCAGCAGGATTAGGAATGATGAAGAAGCAACAGGGACCAAAACCGAACAATCAATAGAAAATGAATTGTTGGATCGGTCGTAGTTCTCGGAACTATCATGTCCTTTACATTCGGCAGTGAACCTAGATCGGCCTGGGCTTAAGCTCTTTTATTTCTCCGCCAGAAAAACAGCACGGACCGATCACGAGCGGTATTTTGATCAGACCGCACTGTCGTCTGGCGTCTGTGCGACCAGGCTAGCAGACAACCATTACGACACTGTTTCAACAATATTCTCGCCAGATGAGGGCGACGATTGTTGACCTGCCGTTGAAAATCGATTTCTATTCGATTGCTTCTGCAATGCCTTCCGCCGCGCGGCCACGATCACTCGAAAGATCGGACCAATACCTCTGGCGGTGTCATATAAACCATGATCAAAGGATTCATCCAGCACAATATTGGCTAACCATCCTAAGGCCAGTTTACTAGTAGTCGTTTTGTTTGAAATGCTTCCGAACCTTGCCTGAAGGCTTTCGCATTTCCATAACTTTGCTAGATCAGCATTATTGCTTCGAGAGCATCGGCGATCCATTTCATTGACTGGCATATCACAATCTCCATAGCTCAAAATGTAATCACTTTACGTACAGCCTGAAGTTTTCGGCTTGATCCGCGACAAATTTGTCCATATCCAGCTTCGTCTGGCGCGCATCTTCCGACTTGTCGTCCCAGGGCTTGCTTACAGCACCTTTTTTTCTGATATAACTTACTGGTCCTTTGCTGTCATATTCAATGCTACCTTCAAGGTCAAATCCCCTGGGTCCGTTTGTTGCGCCCCTGTCAACGGAATAACGGACGTCCTTGTCAGTTTCTTTAGCAATCCGCAGTCTCAGAGCTGAGCCTCTCGTAGGAGTAATTATTATCAGCTCACCTCGATCTCTACGCTCTTTTTTATCTGGATCCAGCAGCGGATCACTTGTTTCGACTTTACCGCCAACCGCTTCGATGCAGCGCCTGAATGCTCCTGTCACTTTTGGCGAATAGCCTTCGGATTTGGGAACCAAACAGTACAATCCGGAGACGTCTCCGGTAGCATAAGCAATTACTGCCGCCCGAAGTTTCTTTTGCTCTTCGGCGTTTAGGTCTCCTTTATTAGCCTCAATCAACCTGTCGATAGCCTCTTCCTTCTCTTTCGTCAGCTTTGCTCTTACTTCAGAACCCTGCACAAGGGCATAGACTGGAGGAATCTCGAGTTGACCTTGCTTGCCAGCAATTCTTTTTTGATGACCAGCAGGAATTTCCCGTTCCCAATCTTCAAAGGACTCAATCGCTTCCTTGCCTAATCTCCTGAGTGGAATTCCTGTCAAATTGATTTCGCGTTCAGTTCTATCCAGACTCATGCTGAATTACCCCATAGAAAAATTAGTTAGCATCTTTAGTAAACGGGCGACGCCACGCATCCCCAATTTAATGCTACTAGGTAATTGTTTCTCCAGTGTTACCGTGATATTTCTGGCTCAACGCTAAGGAAAATGTTAAACTGTATGGGTCATGAAAGTCAGTAGCAAAGACGAAATTTTAACCATACTTGCCGACGATGCTCGCACGTCGCACGAGAAAATTGCCAAACTGACAGGACGAACCGTTGAGGAAGTGTCCAAAACCATCGCCGATTACGAGTCGCGCGGCGTAATCAAGCGCTACAAGACCACTATTGATTGGGAAAAATTAGGGGTTGAGGAAGTATTGGCTTTTATCGACGTCAAAGTTTTGCCGGCTAGGGACGTCGGCTTTGACGCGGTTGCCGAAAGAATATATCGCTATCCGGAGGTGAGGAGCGTTTGGCTTGTTTCCGGGGGTTTTGATCTGCGAGTTGTAGT
>PSRH01000175.1 GCA_003175915.1 Candidatus Melainabacteria bacterium
TAAGGAGGGTAACACTATGAAACGCAGATCCAAAGTACTGTTGTGGGCTGGTTTGATTGCCGGGGGTCTGGGGTTCACTGCAGCTCAAGGCGCAAAGGCAGACACGATCGAAATAACAAGGTCGACTATGCCTTTCTCATATTATGATTCGTCGCCTTGCTTCGAAGAGCGGGTAACAACGAGTCCTGTTCTGGTGGAACCAAGCCAGACCTACGTTGAAACATACCCGACCTTTCAAGATAGAGTGATTGAAAGCCCGGTAATCCTGAAAGAGAGACCAGCTCACTTGCTCCGTTTGCATGCACCGTTTGTTCACCTCAACGTTCTTTAGCGTATAGAACGTTCTCTTAGCGGATAGACGGTTGCGCACTGGTAAGCGAATGAGCGCAAAAAGACAGCGGAGAGCGGAGTGCCCTTTACCGGGCACTCCCGTCCGACCAAATAGGGGGGAATCATGAACGGTAAATTAACAAGAAGATCAACCTCGGTGATTGTAACTGCCTTGCTCGGCGGACTGGTGCTGGCGCCGTCAGCACAAGCAAAAGATCGCTACTACCTTCTTGAAGAAAGCTATCCTAGCAGCATGCAATGTCAGCAATATTCGTATGTAGAATCTATGCCGGTAACAACGCCGGTAACTGTCGAGAAAACAGTGACGATCGAGAAGCCTGTGGTATTTGAAAGATCCACCAGGACAATCAAAACGATGCGAACGACAACGCTCAAAACAGCATCGCTCAAAAGAAAGAGGATCCATGTAGCGGCCAGACCAATTAGACATCGAACTCATGTGGTGGCTAGCCGCCCGACAACTTTGACTAGAACAACGGTCCAGCGGACGGTTGCCACTGAGCCGATGCTGATCGAAAGGCCACTTTGGGTTGAGCAAACTGTCGCTAAGCCCGTTCAAGTTGAAAGACCAATGATCATTGAGAAAGCGGTGGAAGTTGATCGACCGATTTTGCTCAAGAAGCATCATCATATGGTCGAACTTAACTTGTTCTAAGAGGCGGGGTTGAGACAGCTCATCAAATAGTGGTGTCGAAAGGCACCGCTAGGGCCGGCACATGCCTCCAGGCTGAAGCCGGCCTTTTTATAAACCCTAATAGCCGCGCTATTGCTTGAATCTGGCGTGACTATACACGAATTCGCTTTCATTTTGCCAAAGACGACTTGATTGAGAAATTGCCTGACTGCTCTTGTGCCAAGTCCGCTGTTAAGCAGATCGGGTTCGCCGATGAAGACATCAAGTGAGGCGACAAGTGAGGCGGCCTGTTCAACCATTTGAGGACATAGCTGAGCAATTTCCTTAATAAAATCGCTTACCCAGTAGGTCTGAATGTAGCCTATATCCCGATTGTCCATCTCAATTACAAAACAAGAGACAGGACTGTCGCCCGATATGCGTGGCAAATATTTACTTCGAATTTCGTTGAAACTCGCGCCGGTTTTATCCCACCACTCTATGACGTGAGGCATATTCAGCCAGCGGTGCATTAGATTGAAATCGCTTTCTCGCAAAGGGCGAAATGATATTCGTGGTTGCATCGTACTGCCGGCCTCCACTGAGAATTTTACAACCACATACACGGCCAGTTCGAACCAGAAATCTACATTCTGTAAAGAGAAGGCCTGCGATCTTCGTGGACTTTAAATTGAGAGCGGATTTGCTCAACCAGTTCGGATCCGATTTCAGCGGAAATCAATCCCTCATGAATGGCCGACGCGCTCGACAAAATCGTTCCATATGGATCGATGATCGTCGATGTCCCAGCAAAGGTCACTTCACCATCAGTTCCGACCCGGTTAGCCCCGATCATGAAAACTTGATTCTCAATGGCTCGAGCCGTTAGAAGTGCCAGCCAATGTGTCTGCCTCACCAGCGGAAAAGCGGCCGGAACAAAAATGGCTTCCGCACCTTTGTTTCGTAGGGTTCCTGCCACCTCGGGGAAGCGAATGTCGTAACAAGTCATGAAGCCACAATTCATGCCTTCAACAGTGAAAGTATCCAAACTGTCTCCGGCAGTAAAGCACTCATGCTCGAAAAACGGCTTGGCTTTGATAAGGTGGGTCTTGCGATACTTACCCACCACTTTTCCATACCGATCGATAACTACAATTGAATTAAAGATACCACCATCGGTGCGCTCCGAAACGCCAGCAATAACGTTGATCTTGTTCGCGCGCGCAGTGTCGCACAACTCCGGGACGGTGCCCCGATCCCAGTATTGGGCTTTGTCGCGAATCACAGGTATCTCGTAACCTGTATCGGACATCTCGGGAAAGAAGACGACATCGGCCCGGTTCTTCGCAGCTGCACTGACGTACTCGAGCATCTTATTGGTGTTTTTCACCAAGTCACCCGAGGTGAAAGTAAGTTGGGCAGCTGCGACCTTCATCCCTGCATATTTAGTTGTTGGTTAGAAAACCTTCTTAACCGCTCTTCCGGTGCCGCGCACAACGCTCTTGACACCCTTTTCCGTTCCGCCAACAGCTGACTTGAACCCCTTTTCCGTCCCGCCGACCGCTGACTTAACTCCTTTTTCTGTACCACCGACAGCGCTCTTGACGCCTTTTCCGGTGCCCCGCACAGTACTCTTGACACCTTTCTCAGTACCACCAACAGCGTCTTTTACGCCAGTATCCACACCCTGTGCAGCATCTTTGACGCCGGTTTCGGTTGCTCCAACAGGACCAGCATTAACCGCTGGCGCATTGAGCGATAGTGCTGAGACAGCACATATTGAAAGTAGAAACTTGTTCATTCCGCCCTCCTGAGTTTGTGCACTTGGTTGGGCATAAGTGTACAACCTTCTCTGGCAGCTACAACAGCTAAAAGAAGTCCAAGATTAGTCAACGCTAGTACTTTCTTATTGAGAATCAGACGGACGGAAGTATTCCCGGACAAATTGAGGCAGTTCGGAGACGGCCACTCGCTCTTGCTTCATCGTATCTCTGTCGCGAATTGTTACCTTGGCGGGGGTCTTTTCAATCGTTTCGAAGTCTACAGTGACACAAATTGGCGTGCCTACTTCGTCATGACGTCTGTAGCCCTTACCAATATTGCCGGTATTTTCAAGGAGAATTCTACCGATCCCCAGACTTTGCAACTTCGCTTTGATTTGCTTAGCCATATCGACAATCGCTTCGTTGTTGCGGGCAAGCGGCATAACCGCCACTTTGATGGGGGCCAGATGCCGTCTCAATTTGAGGACAACACGCTGTGAGCCATTCTCTAGATCCTCGACCGTATAGCCCTCAGTTAGAAGGGCGAGTACGCCTCGATCAACGCCGGCAGAAGGCTCTATAACGAATGGCACGATAAACTGCTCGGATTCGGCGTCACGCACAGCGAGCTTTTCTACCGAATCGTGATTCGGTTCGACTCGAGCCATGAGTTTGAATTGCCCTTGTTCTTTCGTGTGCGAGCCCAGGTCGTAATCGGTTCTGTTGGCGATTCCTTCCAATTCCTCAAATCCATGCGGAAACTTGTAGAGGATATCGACGGTCGCTTTCGAATAGTGGGAAAGCTCCTCTTTTGTCTGACGGTAGAGTTTGAGATTTTCCTTAGCCAGTCCCTGCTCCATCCACCAGTTCTGTCTGGCTGCCACCCATTTCTCGTGCCACTCGTCGTCGGTACCCGGCATGACAAAGAATTCGAGCTCCATTTGTTCGAATTCGCGCACACGGAAGATGAAATTACGCGGCGTTATTTCATTTCGAAACGCCTTGCCGATTTGAGCGATGCCGAAAGGCAGCCGCCTTGAAGTGGAATCAATGACGTTCTTGAAGTTCGTGAAAATGGCTTGCGCTGTCTCTGGACGCAGGTAAGCATAGGACTCGTCATCGACGATAGGTCCCACCGTCGTCTTGAACATCATGTTGAACGGCCGCGGTTCCGTCAAATCTGATGAACCACATTTTTCGCATTTTCCTTTGACGAGATGATCGGCCCGCCAGCGGCTCTTGCAGCTGCGGCAATCAACCATCGGATCAGCAAAAGTGGCTTCATGACCGGAATGCCTGAGCACCAGACGGTGAGTGAGAATGGCCCCGTCCAATCCCTCCACATCGTCCCGCTCATAGACCATGGCGCGCCACCAAGAGGCCATGAGATTGCGCTTCAGTTCTACGCCGAGCGGCCCGTAGTCGTAGACGCCCTGCAGTCCACCATAAATGTCTGAGCTTGCGAAAATGAACCCGCGCCGCTTACACAACGAGACAATCTCGTTCATGTCTTTGTCACGAGGCTTCCTATCCACAACAGACTCCTTTATCGCAATCTCGTCAGGCATTGTTAGCTTAGACCCATGATCGGTACGGACGAACTATGATCGAGCCGGCTGATTTAAGCCAGGCCATCAAAACAGTAGTATAAGCTGCCCGAACGAAAACAAGCCAATCAAGCATTGGCGCGGGTGATGTTTGTTCATGTTCAAGTTAAGTAATGCACCATACTGAAAAAGCGCGATCAACACCCAGGCCAAGTCCATCTAGCTTATTTGCCGACCACCTTGACGACCGGCGCGAGCCATTTGGCGGGCGGGCGCTATGTCCACCAAAAACTCCAGAATGGCGCGTCAAGCAGGTTAGCGGCAAGCGCGCAAAGGGTTTTGTACTTACGGTGGATCAAATCACTGCAATAAAGAGACTGCTCGCGTGCTAGCTTTAGAGATTCATCCTTTGTTTTCGGCGGACTATCGACGTACATCTCGACAATGTTATTGGTCGCGGAGATGATTTCCGCACCGTACCTTTGCCGCCAAGCTTTGGCAACGGCTACGTGCGTGTCCGTTTGAGGACATTGATTCCAGCCGCCCAGGCGAAGAATCGCCGGGACCTGCCAGGCAACGGTGACGGGCAAGAACAAGAGAAACACACGGGCAAGCGGCTTTTCGCTTCCAGCCGCATAGTCGTAACGGTGCGTCAAGGCAAGGTTTCGATTGCCCCGGCTGGGCAGGTCAATTGGCCAAGTCCCTTCCTCGCACTGGGCACGGTCTTTTTCTTCGGCGATCCTTGCTTTGAACCACTCGTCTAAATCAAGCGATTCACCGCTTGAAATTAGCCTGGACATTGAATCTCCCAGGGCATGGTGTGAATTGACGCTCTCTTCTTCGCTGCTCAATTCCATCTCGTAGTTATCCCTGAGCGCCGTTAAATGTTCTTCCTCCCCGACAATAAGAGGCCAGAAGCCGGTGTGATCGGTAAGTGCTCTTGTCCGTTGCCAGAGTTCTATCGCTTTCCCTCCTTCCGTTTGAAGCGTAAAGATGCGAGAGTGCAATCCGGGCCAATCAAGTGCCGTCAAACTTTTCGTATCCATGCCAGCAGACTTCAGCGTTTCCCCGAATTTCAACGTCATCATTTTTTCAGCCTTAAATGCCCAATGAACTTAATCCGCCACCTAGAAGTGTACACGGTTCATATCGATCTAGCATTTTCAAAAACCAAAGGAACATTTTACGTTTCAAACAAGAAGCGATATCGACCGCACACTTAAATCATCCCAAAATACCAAAGTGTATGACGGCGGATTGACGGATGAAAAGCAACCGTATCTGGTGATGGAGTTTGCTGAAGGCAAAACGCTTTCGTCGCTGATTGCCGAAGAGGGTCAACTACTCCGGGAGGCAACATCGATCAACGATCGGACCTCTACTCCGTCGGCTGCACCGTTTATGAGGCCCCTACTGCGCTCCGCCTCATATCGGCGACAGCCCGATCTCCACTTTATTGAAACGCGAATCTACTGAACCTTTGAGCATGTCTGAAGTGAGCATG
>PSRH01000236.1 GCA_003175915.1 Candidatus Melainabacteria bacterium
ACCAGCGGTGCTGGCGCATGAAAGTTTTTAAACCTGTGTGGAGCGGATGCATGTGCCGAACCCTAATTCTAGCCCTTCGGGTGTAAAATGCGAAGTTCTTCCTTCATTTAAAATTTGGTGGAATCGTCGTGCCGACGGTATCAATCTGTTTACCTGTCTACAATGGCGAGCAATTCCTTGCTCAAGCCATTGAAAGCGTGCTCAGGCAAACTTTCACAGACTTCGAGCTGCTTATAGCTGACGATTGTTCAGAGGATGCTTCCTGGGAAATCGCTGAAGAATATGCTGGACAAGACGCCCGAATCGTTGCCTGGAAGAATGAAGCTAATAAGGGACTATTCGGTAATTATAATGAGACGCTCAGGCGCTCCTCGGGTAAGTACATCAAACCCTTTGCTCAGGATGATCTTTTCGCACCGGAGATTCTTGAGCGTATGCTGGCGGGATTGCGAGCCTATCCGGCGGCGACTCTAGTGGCTTGCGCACGCAAGATCGTGGACGGCGAAGGTAGGGAAAGGAAGACGGCTTGCGAATATGACGACACGGTGCTCTTAGAAGGGCCGGCTAAGGTAAAAGAGGATTTGCTCAAGGTGTCTAACGGCATCGGTGAGCCGAGCACTGTCATGTTTCCCAGTAGTCTGATTGGTGACGGCTTTGATACGACGCTCTATCATCTGGGCGACATAGACTACTGGCACCGTCTAATCCTTGGCGGAAAGCTTCTGTATTTAAGTGATACTCTGGTGAGTTTTCGCAGGCATGGAGGGAGCACGACCAATCGTAACGCCCGCGGCTTACGCTACGCTTTAGACATGTTTCGATTGGCTCGAAAATACCGCGACTTTCTCTTGAGTCAGGGTGTTTCCGAGGAAGGTTACGCCGAAATCTGCATGGAAAACATCGTCTCCCATATGAAGTTTTTGGTTCAGCAAGAGGGCGTTACCCTAAAGCAGCTTCTTGCTGAACGAAACGGTGCCGGCGCTGGTTCCGACAATGAATTGGATAGCTTTAAGGAGTTAGCCTATCGCGGTTTGCTCATGGCAGGAGAATCTAAGGAAGAAATTGTGGCCCTTAAGAGTGAGTGGGAGGAAGAGCGCAACCGGCTTGAAGACAGAATCGCCAGTCTGATTAGGAGTCGTTCCTGGAAATTGACTGTGCCTTTGAGAGCCACGGCTAAGGCAGTTCATGCTGCCCGGCGAAAAAAAGGCGAGAAACGACGGTGAACTTATACAACGTTAATGTGTACGGTGCCCCATCAGTACCTTAAATTGACTGGATTTGTAGTAGGGTTTTGTCCTCTGGGTTTTCGCCATGGCCGTGACCGGCTGCAAGCCTTTTGAAGATGAGGAGCTTCTTCAAATGCCAACTGTATCCATTTGTCTTCCTGTCTATAACGGCGAGTGCTATCTTGCCGAATCGATAGAAAGCGTCTTGGCCCAGAGTCATGATGATTTTGAGCTACTCGTCGGCAATGACTGCTCGAAGGATGCCTCGCAAAAGATTATCGAAGATTACGCAAGGCGGGATGGGCGGATCAAGGCCTGGACGAATGAGACGAACCTGGGCCACTATCCTAACTACAATGCCTGTATTGAGCGGGCCAGCGGCAAGTACATAAAGCTGTTTGCCCAGGACGATCTTCTCAAGCCGGAGATGCTTGGGCGGATGGTGGATGTGATGGAAAGGAATGCGAATGTCAGTCTGGTAGCCACAGCACGAATCTGGATCGATGCGGAAGGTCGCACGATACCAGCACAATCTGAGCTCGACATCAGATTGACCAGACCGTTTGATGAGGATAAGACCATCCCTGGCATTGAAGCGCTTGTCTCGACTCTAAGTGAATGCACCAATTGGATCGGCGAACCCTCTAACCAGATGTTTCGCAGAGATCACATTGGATCCGCATTCGATACGTCGTTCAATCAAATAGGTGACATGGAATACAACTACCGTCTTTTGGAGAAAGGAGATTTCTATTTCATCGCCGATGAGCTGTGCCTTTTCAGAAAGCATGCCAGTAGCTGGACGAAATCCAATAACGCCGAATTGCGCACATATCTGGACTGGATCTTACTCGCTGCCAAATACCAGAAGTACCTTCGCCAAGCTGGGCTTAGCTCTGAGACATATTGTCTTAAATTCATGAAAGACTGGACGCGCAATTTGGAGTGTGAATTGAACCAGTCCAAGCGGGTTCACGCGCAGGAAAGAAGCGCTGTGTTGCGGGAGTTGATTGGCAATATTGATCCATTATCGCTATTCAACCCGGAGAAAGACGGTAAGCGAGATCTTGCCTCTGAGTACAAGCTCCTTGGGGCACTGGCCCTTTTGCAAAGCGCACTATTGGAAAACGAAATCCGTTTGATTCACAGTGAGACGGCGCGACCGTACGAAGAAGGTGAGCTTGAGGACAATCCGGTATACCAGATAAGACCAGGTCTGGCAGCCGCTCTTTACGGTATGAAGCAAACTCTAAGAGAGCGCGACAAAGAAATTCAGGCTCTCAAAAAAGCTCTCGACGAAATGGGTAATAGCGCTTCCTGGAAAGTGACGGAACCATTGAGACGATTGAAAGGTCGGTTAAACTGATACGGTGATTCAAGCAATCAGGCAGAAGAATATTTTGGTAACAGGAGGTGCAGGTTTTTTAGGCTGTGCCTTATCTTCTCGCCTTGCTTCCCAGAGCAGATCTTTCGTGGTTGTGGATAATCTTCTTTCACAAGTGCACCCTTCTCGCAAGCGACCAAAGGATTTGGATAGCGCGGCCGAGCTGGTTGTGGCTGATGTTTCCGAAGGAGATTTCTGGCGCGATCTGCTGAAAGATTTTCGCCCCGATATCGTGGTGCATTTGGCGGCCGAAACTGGCACGGGTCAATCCTTGAAAGAAGCTAGCAAACATGCTCGAACCAATGTGCTGGGACTGACGGGGTTACTGGATGCTCTGGTTAGCTGCGAAGTTCAACCGGAGCAGATTGTGTTGCCAAGTAGTCGTGCGGTATACGGCGAAGGTGCCTGGAAAAGCCGCGAAGGGAATATCTTTTATCCGGGACAACGGACAAACGCACAGCTGTCGCGCGGGCAGTGGGATTTCGAGGGGACACCTCTGAGATCGAGTTTCGGGGAAACCCGAGAGAACCCAACTAGTGTTTACGGGGCGACCAAATTGGCTCAAGAAAATATTCTGAGGAGCTGGGCGTATTCCTTTGGTGTTCCTTTGAGCATTTTGAGATTGCAGAACGTCTATGGACCTGGTCAATCGCCGTTCAACCCATATACAGGCATAGTAATTTTGTTCTCTCGCTTGGCCAAAAATGGAGAGACGATCGAACTTTACGAAGATGGTCTGGTGACGCGGGATTTTGTTTTCATCGATGATGTTATCGAGGCGGTCGTCAAGTCTATAGCGGAGATTCCAGAGAAGGGCTGTCGCCAACTCGATATTGGCTCCGGAATTACAACTACTCTAGTGCAATTGGCAAATATGATCACCGAATTTCATTCAGCACGGGCGCCCATAGTCTCCGGAAAGTTCCGCAACGGCGACGTCAGGCATGCTAGCTGCGACATTTTAACAGCAGAGCGTGAGCTGGAATGGCGGCCTAAAGTCGACCTTAAAGACGGTCTATTGCAGCTGCAAAAATATCTTTCTGAAAACGAAGCATATTCACGCGCTTTAGGTCGGTAACCTGAGTGAAGACCTACCTTTCGCTAAAGAACGAGCATCAGAGGGCGTTACCGGAAGAATTTCAGCATGACGACGTGCGCTATACAGAGGGGCTCGTCGAGCAATTTTTGGGTGAGTTCACTCGTGACGGTGACGTAGTGTTTGATCCATTTATGGGTTACGGTACTACTCTGGTAGTGGCGGAAAGACTCAACCGTGTCGCTTTTGGCGTTGAATTCGAGGAAAGGCGATGGCGGTATGTTCAGACAATTTTGCAAAACCCGGAAAGAGCTTTGCACGGCGACTCAACAAAACTAGCTTCAATGAAACTTCCGGACTTTGACTTTTCCATTACTTCGCCACCGTACATGGGAAGGCACCATAAGGAAAATCCGTTCACCGCGTATTCGACAGTAGGAGAAGGTTACGGAAAATACCTGGAAACTATGAGGCAGATTTATCACCAATTGAACGCAAAACTAAAGCCGTCTGGAAGAGCCGTCATTGAAGTCTCCAATTTGAAACACGAGGATGGTACACTAACCACCTTGGCCTGGGATATCGCCACCGAGATTTCCAAGGTTCTTCGTTTTCAGGGAGAAATCGTGGTGACCTGGGACGACGGCTATGGTTACGGGTACGATCACAGCTATTGCCTTGTTTTTGCGAAGATGTAACGCACTCTAGAGTAGGTTCTAGCTGGCGACTTGTAACTCTACGATTTCGTTATTGTAGTAGTCGACCATTTCTTTAGGGTCGCCTTCGTTGACGATTTCGCCCTTGTGCAGAACCATAACGCGACTGCAAAGCTCTTTGATCTGTATTAGATCGTGCGAGACGAGCAAGACAATCTGAGAATTGTCGAAAAGTTCCATCAGTCTGGCCGTCGCTTTCTGAACGAAATGCGCATCACCAGCTGCGAATATCTCATCCATCAAAAGTATTTCTGGATCAATGATCGCACCGATGGAGAAGGCCAATCGACCGTGCATCCCGGAAGAATAATATTTAATTGGCAGGTCAATCATATCGCCGAGCTCGGAGAATTCGATGATCTCTTCTTCCAGTTGTCTCATCTGGCGGTAAGAACGTCCTAGCAGAGCACCGTTCAGGTAGATATTCTCACGGCCACTCAATTCATGATCGAAGCCTGTACCAAGCTCAATCATCGGTGTGATTTTCCCTTGCACGTGGATGTGCCCAGACTGGGGCGGATAGATGCCTACGATCATTTTCAGGAGAGTAGATTTCCCGGCTCCGTTAAGACCAATGAGACCGAGGCGGTCCCCCCCACGCAAGGAGAGATTGATCCGCTTAAGAGCGTCGAATTCACTGACCAGTTGTTCCTTGTTCTTTTTGGAAAACTGCTGAACGACGGTTTCTTTCAGGCCCGGAGAAGGATTCCGATAGATTCGAAAGCGAAGCGAAGCATCAGTAACTGTAATTTCTGCACTCATCGTTTACAACCTGAAAATTATGTCCTTCTCTTGTTTCATGAGTACATAGAAACCAATGAAAAGGGTGGTAAGTGTTAAAGCGACTGGTATTGCCCATTCCTCCAGGCTAGGTACCTGACCATTGAAAATTATCTGCCTGTACAAATTAATGAACTGGCTGAACGGATTGGCTAGGAAAAAGGCGGAGTATTTTGGTGGCACGGCACTGATCGGATAGACAATCGGTATCAAATAAAAGAAAGATTGAAGAACGACACGAACAACGTGAGTGAGATCACGGAAATAGACGGTGGCTACAGCAAGGGCCAGAACGATTCCGAAGGTATAGAGATAAGTGAGGACGATGGCAAATGGCAAGAGAACAAGCGTCCACTGCAACTTAAGACCAACGAATAGCGCCAGGAACATCATGCTAATGAGACTGAGGCCGAAGTTGATCACTTCCGTAGAAACTGACACAAGAGGGAAGAAGATTTTGGGAATGTACACCTTCTTCATGAATCCCTCGGCGCCGGTAATCGACAGCGAACCCATGGTGATGCTGTCAGCTATGAAGGTCCAGGGCAACATGCCAGTGAATACGTAAATGCTGAAGGTTCGTGGGTCTCGGTGAAACAAAATAGAAAAAACAGCCGTTAAGACGATCATCATCATCAAGGGATTCAACAGGCTCCAGGCGAATCCGAGAAATGATCGCTGATAGCGGCGGCGCAGGTTGTTGATCACAAAACTAGCCAGAGCAAACTTGACGAAGCGCAGCTCATTGAGAGTGGAAAAGGTAAAACCTATAAAGGACTGCTTGCTCGTTTGAGCAACCTGATTGCCTTGCAGAGTCCCAGTAGCACCGCCAAGCGCCGAGACACCATCAAAACTTTCTTCGATGAATGCCTTTTGTGATCTGTCCAAAACACCATGGTCTTGAGCAGTCGTTGCAGTTTCAGATCCTAATAGCGACATTGCTTATGCGCACATAGCCATCGACACCAATAATTGCTTGCTGCTCCAGACGGCGCAGATGCGCGTTCATTATACTTGGCTACCAAGTGTCCATTGGTTAGAAATCTTGCACGAATTTAAGATTTTTCTCTCAAAGACGGCAAGGGAGAGACTTTAGCTAGGGTTCATGTCGACAGGAGCGGATTGGCTGCGGGCAAACTTGGCGTTTGTTGACGCCGTTATCGGACAGCAATCCTCAGGGCAAACGTCGCTTATGGGCCCAAAGCTGCCCAGTGCCTGCCGAGGAAGCGACGGATCGAGACGCTCCTCGATCAATTCCTGGACCATCTGAATGAATCTGGGATGGTCTCCTGCTGTCCTCGTCCGGATGAGGTTTACACCGAGGGTGGTGCTCAAATTCTTAGCTTCCGTGTCCAGGTCGTAAACTACCTCCATGTGATCAGACAAAAAACCAATAGGGCAAACAACCAGATCTTCGCCTTTTGATTCTTTGAAGCTCAAGATGTAGTCCAGAATGTCTGGCTCAAGCCAAGGCTGAGACGGCGGTCCACTACGACTCTGGTAGGCAAGCTGCCAGGGCGCAGAATAACCGGCTGTCTCGGCGACAAGCCGGCATGTCTCGAGAAGTTGGGCCGCGTAATCAGAGCCGTCAGCCATCGATTGAGGAATGCTATGAGCAGTAAAAACTACCCTTGCTTTAGCCCTTCTGCTTTCGGGTATCTGACTTAAGGCGC
>PSRH01000068.1 GCA_003175915.1 Candidatus Melainabacteria bacterium
CGAGCGAGCGGAGCGCCTGATACGCGCGGAGGAGCTTCGGACTTGCCGAAGCGACGTAGCGCATACAAAAGAAGAGGAGGAGCTGGCGCTCCTCCTCTCATAACGATTCGCTTGCTAGTTTTTAGCTGAACAAGTTGGCGTCGCGGGCTGATGCAACCAACCAGTTGATGCAACCAGGAGTTGCTAGTCCACCGGTGACACCAGCGGCTCCGAAGAGAACTCTCTTCATGGAGTCTTGCGTTCCGGCTGCCATGTGCATGAAGCCCATGATCATCGTCGGTCCACCCCAGGCAATTGCCAGGATTTCCATACCGTTGGCGATGATGTTGAGCAAGGCTTCCAAGTTAGCCAGGTTGTTCACCCGGACTGTACCTGCTGTGTTGACGCCGGTTACGTATGTAGCATCATCCATTTGCGGACCGATGGTACCGTTGGTGGCACCTTGTAAGGCCGGCGCTGTTTGGAAATGCTTATCGTTTGTCGCTTGGGTACCAGTGTATCCAGGAGCGGCTGCGGTTGGATCGTTTTCTCCAGCCTGAAAGCCGGTATCACCAGATCCGAATGCATCCCCAGGCCCGGCTGGCCCTGATAATGCAGTGGACCCGCTGGGACCACCAAATACCCCGTTCCCTGCGTGAGCCGCAGGTACGGTCAAAGCTAAGGTCGCCAGGAGCGACATCCCCATAGCGGCCATAGTAAATCGAGAGAAGATATTCATGTAGAACCTCCTACAAAGGCACTTATAAACTTAATTTGAGTAGTAACTAGTCGCGAGGGCAGTTGCTGAAAGCCGCCTCTTGGAATCGATGGCGTAAGATTACGTTAAACAACTATCCAAGTCAACTATAAATTTGTAAGCCACACAACAGATTATATGCGAGCAGAGCCACAATCCAAAGCAGAATTAAACTCTTGGCAGCTTTTGCTAATGGCTTGCGGCCACGATTCTCTTCAACCGCCCAGGGCTGAAGAGGAGTAGCTCCAGAAGGGGAGCGGCATAGCCACCCAGTTTTGTTTCCCCCAGGCGCTTTTCCAACTGGCGAATGGCTGCCACCAGATCCACCAGGGAAACCGCCGGTGCCCCGCGCGATAAGGCAAGGGCTCTGGCCTGTAGTTTGAGCAAGGCCAAAAGCACAATAAGATGATGAAAGCCAGCAATTAAGCTCAACTGGCCGAAACCGGCTCCAAAGTAGAGCTTGGCGAAAATGCGTGAGAAGAAATAGCGGAAGAGTAAATCCTCCATATCATTGTCGTTCTCCGGCCAGGGAAGGGCCACAAGCTCATCAATAGCGAAACTATTGCTCGCTAGCTTAAATCGTAAA
Organism: Candidatus Melainabacteria bacterium; assembly: GCA_003175915.1. GTDB lineage: Bacteria > Cyanobacteriota > Vampirovibrionia > Obscuribacterales > Obscuribacteraceae > PSRH01. The sequence goes on from PSRH01000068.1 coordinate 1,323, forward strand.
GGCAATAAGTAGGAAAGAAAAAATTGGTTGAGGAAGGAAGCGACGCTGAAGTCGCCTTCCCCTTTGCCTAAAGGAGCGCTGGGGAAGTAAACCCGATGGAGGGCGATAAGAAGGTTGAGATCCAGCCGCTTTAACTTGTTACCCTCAACCCCTTCTGCCGGTAGCGTTTTTGTCTGTCCACTCTGAGCCCGGCGCGCCGTGGCGTAATCAATAAGGTATCTGGAGGCCTCCAGAAAACGCATATCAATAGATTTGCCTCTGTCCCTGAGGCGATCGAATAAGGCATCTTCAATGGCCAGGTAATCTGGCCAGGCAAGCGGCTCACCGACTATCAATTGCAACTGAGACCAGTTTGGGTGGTGATCGGGAAAGAGCTTCTTAAACTCGTTCAGTTTGGTTATAAGGAACTCTTTCTGTTCGCTTAAAGCCTTGCCCGAGTTGTAAATCACGCCCATACTGACAAAACTGACCGTGGCATAAACGCCGCTTGGTGTCTCGTTGAAGCAGTAAGGAAAGAGTTGGCAAATAGAAGGCTTCGCTTCAGCACCACTTTGACTGTGAATAAAGCAAAGATTTTCCACCAGGAAGGGGCAGTGTCCATCTTCCTGTGGCTTGATCGCATGCGTATAAGGAGAGTCAGACTTCTCCTGATTACTGAGCGGTCGGAAAAGGGAACGTCCTTTGAATTTGGCCAGCTTTTCCGACCATTCAACGGCGGATATACGTCTGTAATCAACTTCGGTCATCGGTACTGCCCAGCCGCCGCAGCACTTACCGCAGCCAGTGCATTCGTAGTTAATCCCTTCTGGGATATGCAAGGTGCTCTCGCTTGCTGTTGGATTCACTTGCTGTACCTGAGTGTTTCTAGCGGGTCTTCAGCAATGATAATATAATTCGGAGCGACAAAGAGGCAGGAGGCTGATGAGCAACACCAGATCACTCAGTCCGGAAAGGACACCCGTGGGCACACTCCAGATAGGCAGGGGCCGGGCGACAAGAAGAGCCTATGGCTTCGACGAAATCGCGCTCGTACCCGGTTCTGTAACGCTCGATCCGGAGCTCTGTGATATTTCCTTTGACCTGGCCGACCATCACTTTTCAATGCCGATTATTGCCAGCGCCATGGATAGCGTCGTGGACGCCGAGATGGCTTGTGTAATGGGTGAATTAGGTGGACTGGCTGTGCTCAATCTGCAAGGATTGCAAACTCGCTACGATGATCCCGGCGAAGCCTACAAGCAAGTCACCAGTTGCGACAATGTCAGCTTTGTCGAGGTGATGCAGAAACTCTATTCCAAGCCGATCCAAGAAGAACTGATTGCTAAACGGGTGAAAGCTATCAAGGCAAAAAATGTGCTCGCCGCCGTTTCGGTCACACCCAATTTTGCCGAGAAGTATGGTCCGATTGCAGTCGAGGCTGGTTGCGATATCTTGGTGGTTCAGTCGACCGTAACCGGTTTGGAGCACCGCTCCGTCTTAGGAACTCCCAGCCTGGATTTGACGAAATTCTGCAAGCGCTTAAGAGTGCCGGTCGTGGTTGGTAATTGTGTTACTTATGAAACTGCCCTGGCTTTGATGGAAACTGGTGTGGCAGGGATTCTTGTTGGCATCGGGCCAGGTGCCGCCTGTACTTCCCGCAGCGTTCTAGGTGTGGGTGTACCGATGGCCACGGCCATAGCCGATTGTGCCGCTGCCGGCAGCACTTTTGCCGCCCAGCATGGCGTGCGACCGGCAGTTATCGCCGACGGAGGTATGGTGGTGGGTGGCGACATTTGCAAGGCGATCGCTTGCGGGGCGGACGCAGTCATGATCGGTTCCCCCCTGGCCAGGGCCAAAGAAGCCCCGGGACGCGGCTTCCACTGGGGCATGGCTACCCCCAGTCCAGTTTTGCCGCGCGGCACGCGTATCCGCGTCGGTACGACAGGCTCACTTCAGCAAATTCTCAATGGACCAGCCCATATAGATGATGGTTCGCAGAACCTGATCGGCGCCCTGCGCACGAGCATGGCTACCCTGGGAGCAGCTAGCATACGGGAGATGCAGGCGATCGAGCTGGTCATTGCGCCATCCATACTAACTGAAGGTAAAGTCTTCCAGAGCGCCCAAAATCTCGGCATGGGTAGATCCTGAAGTCTCCTTCAAGTGTTAGGCTAATTGACATGAGAGGTGCTTGAAGATGCGGTTTGATATGACGCTCATTCGTCTTTTAGTTTTCCGCTTGAGCATGGTTTTGGTACTGACATTTTTCTGTACCTCAATTAGTTTGGCCAGCGCTCCTCCAATCGAACGTAATACGGTGGCTGATATAGCTCAGGCGGTGGCACCGGCTGTGGTGAACATCGAGGTCAATCAACCGATCACGCGTTCTGCCTATATTCCCCTTTTCGATCTGCCTATGGGAGGGGTGCCGTTTGGTTTCAATTTTTTCAACAATGCCCCGGGCGGCAGACCATTGCCCGGCGGTAATCGTCCGGCAGCGCCGAACTTGCCAAAAATGGAAAGTCATAACACGGCCTCAGGCTTCATAATCCGGCCAGATGGTTATATTCTCACCAATAGTCATGTCGTGCGCGATGCTTCTAAGATTAAAGTGACTCTTTCGGATAGCAGAGTCTTTGATGGTACCGTCATTGGTGTGGACAACTTCTCCGATCTGGCAGTGGTAAAAATTGACGCCCATGAACTGCCCACGGTAAAAATGGGCACTTCCAGCAATCTGCGACCTGGTGATTTTGCGATAGCCATAGGCAGCCCGATGGGTTTCGATCATACAGTGACATTCGGGATTATCTCTGCAGTCGGCAGGGCAGTCACGGATATAAACGGCAATATCAACTTCATTCAAACAGACGCAGCGATCAATCGCGGCAATTCGGGGGGCCCGCTCATCAACCTGGACGGCGAAGTAATAGGAGTGAACACGGCCATTTTGGCTAGCGCTCAAAACATGGGATTTTCTATCCCGATTGACGTAGCTAAAACGGTCATGGAAGATTTGATCGCCCACAAGAAAATTTTGCGCCCATGGCTGGGCATAGCCATGCACGAAATCGATGAAGCTCTGGCCAAGAGTCTGGCTATACCGCTTACCACCAAGGGTATAGCGATAGTCAAAGTAATCAACGGCAGCCCGGCCCAAGCCGCTGGTCTGGAAACCGGGGACATAATTCAAAAAATTGACGGCCAGGACGTGGCCACGGCCAAAGAAGTACAGGAGCTGGTGCGCGCCCACAAGGTAAGCGATACGATTCATTTGCTTTTACTGCGGAATAAAGTCGGTCAGGCAATATCCTTAAATATTGGTCAATATCCGAGCAACGAACGGCAAGGAGCATATCCTGTACCAGAAAACGAAGACGAATAGGCGGTTGCCTTTGCGACAGTTGGCAGGGGAAGGCAAAAGTCCAAGCAAAGCTGTAAGCGATCAAGTAAGCTTGTTAGCGCTCGCCTTGATTTTTACTGTTGGGTTTCCGGGTCTGCCCGTATTCAGCGGGGAATACAGGGCCATTAACCCAAACGAAGCGGTCAATAAAATCAGGGAAGCCAAGATCATCAATCCTCAATGCTCGGTCAAAGTGGCTTTTACCGGCAAAGAAGAGGCGACCGTGGTGATTCAACGCGATCCAAAAGCATCTGATGAGGATTGCAAGATCGACGCCGTTTTGGTTGCCCGAACCTTGATGGACAAGTACCCCAACCAACTGATGAGGGTAAAGTCAGTGTTCACTAAAAGTCCCGGGGAATGTGGGCAAGCAACAGTCACTGCCGGCGATATCAGATCCTTTAGAAATGGCCAACTCGACAAGCGCTCGCTGCTCGATTCAATCGAGCTGGTGCACCTCGGCCCCCTGGAAGCAATGAAGGCTGTATCCAGCGCCGATCCCGGTGCCACAGCTGGGGTCGTGCCTGGACCACTCCAGCCATGGCGGCTTCTTACCCTTGAACACATCAACAAACTGGCCGCACTTGGTGTCAATGTCAGAACCTGTCTCGACGAATTTAATCAGATTGAAGGACTAGTGCCGACGTCTCAGCAGAAAGAATTGAGACGGAGACTGGTGCGCCTCAATGGACAATTGAGAGAACAAGACGAAATGACGGTGGAAGCTAAACAAACGAGATTTGCCTTGTTCGGCAATCGCCGAAAACCGATGGTGATGATTACGGAAAGATTGCAGGAAATGGCCAGCCAGGGCAAGGATGTTTCTCCATACACAGATAAAGTCAAAGAAATTGAAAGACTTAAATCAGACGGCCGAACTCAGGAAGCAAAGCGATTGATGAACGAATTGAGTCAATCCTTAGGGATTTGAGAGGCCATATGCCAGCTTCGTGCAATGG
>PSRH01000143.1 GCA_003175915.1 Candidatus Melainabacteria bacterium
GCGCAGGGTCTTCTGGCCGTCAGCGATATAACTGGACAAGAATTTGCCTCGTTTTGCAAAAGCGTAGCAACAAACAGCAATCTCTCAGCGGATGTGCGTGGCAGAGCGATCCTGGGCCTATCAGCCTGTATGTTGATAGCTGCTGTAGCTGAGCAAGATCTTGTCAGACGCCTTAACAATGGAGAAGCTGACAGGAACGAATTTTCTCGTTATCTGATCGATAGTTTCGGAGCCACCAGACAAGACTTGGAAACGTGCCTTCGTTTAATTGCCGCCAACCACAATGCGGACCGAGATTTGAGAGCCCTCTGTGCTGCCGCACTCAATGCTGGTGAGCTTGGCGAATTCCGGCAGTCGGCGCAGGTGCTTCAGACTTTGGCCAACAGCTGGCGCACGTCCAGAGCACAGCCTGCGGGAAGCTTCGCAACGACATTGGTAAGTAACTGGGCACGAGAATTGTCCCAGAGATTAACCGGAACTGAACCGCCGGCCACGATGAGACGAGTGTTTTTGGCTGCAAACGCACTTGGACTGCTTTCAGATGCTTCCTTTCGCCCAGTATGGCAGGCACAAGACGCCAGCCTCACTGCCAGTCTACTGACAGGGAACCCCAATCTTGCCCAAATAGGCAACCTCTCGCATTTGCGTCAGCGCTTGACACCAGAGCTAGTAAATGATGCTCTTATATCTTGCGTCAGACCTTTAGACCCAGAGATTGCCGTACGAGCGGTTGTCGAATTGATACCTCGGATAGGCAACCTTACACCCGAACAGATCTCTAATGGGATAGTTCCCTTAACAGCGGAGCAAATTAGTAGGCTTAGAAGGGCGGTCATCGATCTCCTTTCGGATCTTAGACGTCCTGGCCAGCGATACCAGGGCACTCCGAACCTTTCGGTAGTCGCTGATGCGTTAGCAACTTTAAGCAATCAGCCAGCTGTAGTCAACGGATTGGATCGGCTCTTTGTCCAACAAAGCGAACAGCGGGAGCACATTAGAAATCTATATCGGCAGCGTCTCTTTGAACTCTTGCCTCAGATCTTTATCAGCGCTCCTGAACAGCAGTGGCGCGCTGCTCTAGGGATACTGGGAGACGCGGCTAGTCCGCGCATAGCTGCGGAAATCAACATTAGTACTCCTGAGTTACGCAGTGCAGCAACAACAGCTATTGGACGCTTACTTGCTGGACGCTCTCTAGCGCGCAATTATGTTGGCAATCAGAACGGTCCTGTGGCTTTAGATGGCTTGCAGGCACTAGTGCGTCAACCCCACTTCTCTCTCTCGATCGTGAATCAAAATCTGATTGCAAATGACAGCTCTTTGCTCGCAAGGCTTGAGGCGGCTGTGTTCGACCCAGCACCTTCCGTTAGGCGCGCAGCCGTGGAGGCTCTCCTAATGGCCAGACCCCTGAGATTATCAAATGGAAGGACGTTACAAGAATTCTGTATCGACCTCCTTCAGACCGAGACCGATCCAGCCGTGCTCGTCACTCTACGAAGAGTTGAGTTTTTAGAGCGCGCACCAGATCCTACATCGCCTGATTACATACACGATTTCCAGAGAGCGCGCCACGATCTCCTCTTTTCTCTACATTGCCGAGGAGAAAGATCGCTGGCGGGAATGCCTCAATTTATTTTTGCAAATCTCTCTACCACCGCCAGGTTATTCGGGACACCGAATAACACTCCTTACAATGCAGAATATCACTCTCTCAATCGCGCTGCACTGAGAACTATGGCTTTAGGAAATAACTCAGATGCAATGAACGCATTGAAAGCGATTGCCTACATAATCGTTGCCAATGGCCGCCCGTTCGAAAGGGGACTGCAGCAGTCCGGCGCGGTTTCAGATGCCGTCGCAATCATGAGAGAACTCACTACACAGATTAATCCTGGCGCTAACGCGCAGCGCGCCCGCGACGCCCTTTGGGCTCTAGAATTATGCCTCGTTTTGAATCCAAATCTTTCTCCAGCTAATCGCAAAGAACTGATGGAGAGTTACATCAGCCTCTTAGAGCGGATGCCGGCTGACCCTTCTCTGAGGCACAGAGCAGCAATTGTTGCTGGAATAGTGCTCGAACGCGACTTCGTATCATCGCCCGATTCGGTTTCGTCCGAGGATTTGCAAACTGCTTGTCTACGGCTGCTAGGAACATACAGAACTCGAGCTACCATGCCAATCCTTGAAATCATTCACCGAGCAAATCGCAATACCCCAATCACTGCTGCTGCTCGTACGCTTCTAGAGCAACTCAGAGCAGATCCGAATATTAATAGACCGGGTACTCTTGGCGGTCCTTTAAGAGGTTCCGTCGCTTTTGATGAAGCCTATGAAATTCTTTGGCAACAAATAATCAGCAGCCCTGAGTCTATATACGTGAGGCCGTTTCAACCGTTCCGAATCATTGCAATTGCGCCTAACGGTGACAGAGTGGCAGTAAATGTCCTACAAGACGAATTACCGCCCGGCGCCTCCGACAGAACTCGACTGCTCAGGAACTTGTCTAACGGGGCTTGGTTCCGAAATCCGGACCATCACCGCTACGCTCCATATCTCTGGCATCTCCTTCCCAACGGGTACGGATTGCGAGACAACCCTAATCCAGAAAGAGCCTTCACTGGTCTACTGGAGCTTGCACGGCGAAATGCACCAAGGCCGAACCAGACTCCGAACCAGCAAGCGACCGAACTTAGACTGCAAAGTCAAGCGCGCCTGGCACTGGCATGGATTGTTGCTGTCAATGGAGAAGGTTTGGTCCATTCTCTTCGAGACGATTTCGTGGCAAGAGCAGCTCAAACCCTTGCACAAATTTCCTCCCAAAGACTGGATGGACTGGCAGACCTTGACTTTGTGATCGAAAGTACGCTCGTTGGACAGCCGTTAATGTCTCAGGACAGAGCAGTGCGAAATCATATGATTACGGCGCTCTGGAACCGATGTCAGACGAATAGAGGCAGCATAACCAACCCAAGAGCTGCACTTATTCTTGCCGGAGCATTGCGCTCGGAGTATCAAACCATGCCGCGCCCACACGAGCAAGGATTTGAAATGAGCTGTCAAATACAGACTAGAATTCTGGATTATTTGCAGCAACTCGGGCACCGCATGTGTGCACCTGTCGTAGAGGCGCTGGCAATGCATCATCCCGTTCCTGCAGTGCGGGCAAGAGCAGAACAAACGCTAATAACACTGTATGATAATGTTTGGCGCCTTTGGAGCCAGACAGCGAATGACAATGTCACTGCTCCAACCTTGAGAGCCAACGCTCTGAGAACTGCTCTCAATGCAAACGGCGAGCACAACCCTACGGTCCAGGCGATTCTCAGTGCTTATCGCGGCAGGCCAGTTATCACTGGTGATCCGCGATACCAACTCTATCTAGCAGGACTTTCCGATCAGCGCCCTCACGTAAGATTGGCATGCTCACTTGTGGCTCTACGCGCAGAGAATACTGCCTTTTCGCAATCAGATAGGGAGCGAGCCCGTACCATTTGTGCTCACCTTGCCCTACATGGATTGCATATTGGTATGCGACAGTCAGCCAGATCTGTCCTCATCGACAACCTCCCCAATGGTGTGTACAGAGTGCAGCCAGTGGCAGGAACGGAAATCAACATGGTCAAAACCGCCAATTCCTTCACGCTTTGTGAGACGACCAATGGCAGAGTAAGTGCTGTTCTTCTCAATGATGGCCGGATAAGACGATTCTTCTATGATGATCAGAATCGCCTATCCCGATATATCTCTGAGGACAATACCGAGTATTCAGTTGTACAGAGAAACAATGGTCAGCTGACTTGGTCCAACGGCAGAGGGTTGCAATTCGTTTCTCCTGATCAACCTGTAACTATCGATGGCGCGCTACAACATGGTATTCGATTACAAATATCGCGAGTGGATTATCCCGATGGTTTCTTCCGAGAATTTCGGCATGACGGCGAAACCCTAGTCTACCTTAACGAAAATGGTACTCAATACGAGCGGATTAGAGAGGGTAATGCCTATACCGATGTCTGGCGGATCAATGGAAGCAATACCAATCTTTGGATTGGCCCAATGTATGTTACTAGCAATGGTGTATTCACAGAATTTCGCCGATCTTCTGCCTCGACCCGCACAGTACATCCCGACGGCAGAAATGAATGGGCGACAGTGACTCAAACTCTGAGAATGGGAAACAACCGCGAGCTCACGGTCTATCCTGATGGACGACACGTTCTTAGAACAATAGGGGCAGGTCCCAACCAGTACCCGAATGCCACGGTCGTTCTCGAAAATGGATGTCAACTTCAGCAGTTTGCCCACGGTGGTTCAGTCTTACGCAGAGGTAATCTCGTCGAGACCATCACCTATTCACCAAGAGGACAGCACCCAGAATGGCCACCTGTTCGACATTTCGAATACAACTCAGCCGGCGATCTAATCGGAATGAGGTATCGACTCTATAATCAAGACATCAGATGGACAAGGATTCTAGATCAACAAAACCGCCCAACGCGACAATGGAGGCAAACAGGCGATGGGATTACCCGCAACTACACAGGTTTACTTTTTGTCGTTGAAGACAATCATCCAAACCGTAATAATGTTTGCTTCGTCCCTGATGCTGGTGGCGGCTGGGGACACACATTTGATCCAGACCGCTAGTTTTTTAAGAAGACGCCCTGTCGATTGAGATCAGTTCCTATAGCGCAATTGGTTAATGACCAGAAAGAAAATGTCTGATTACTTCTTGGGCAACGACAAGATATGGAATCAACCTCCCACCGTAACGAGCCATGCCATTCCTAAATGAACCCAGCAAGCTAGTTCTAGTTGTCGTGTGTTGAGGATGGTGTGGGTTAGCAAATCTGTTGTATCTTTCCCGCGCTGTTCGAGCTTGCTCTTCGAGTGCTTGGCGTGGCTGTCCCTCTGGCGCCGTTCGTGCTCGCTCTTCAAGGCTACGCACTTCCGCCTCCATGCGTTGCAAAAGGCGCTGATGAATTTCCTGATCCGTCAGCTCTCTACCCTGTTCGCTCCGCATTCGCAGTCGCCCGCTCTCATCTATCCACATATGCCCCTCAGGGCAAGCTCCAAGCGGTCTTTCCATACCTAATCTAGCCCGATCATTGTTGACGTTTTCGGGTACAACTAGTTGATTATTCTCGTTCATCCGGAACTGTAGCCAGTTCTCGACTGCAGCTGCATCAGTTAAGACCTGATTGGTATGCTGAAGATTTGTTCTTTGTTCAGGAGAAAGCTGTAGATTTGGCTCCATGCGATAAAGTTGACCATATAAGCTCGCCAATGTTTCATGCAGTACTGGTCCCGATGTACTTAGTCGACTTGGCGGCAATTCGATGTTAACGGCCTGCAATTGCGGTTGTCCGTTCGCGCCCAGACCGTAGACCAACGTTTGTCTTGCTACTACGCCTCCGTTGGTGTGTTCCAGGGCTGGATTCACAATGACATGAATGCGATTGCGTATATTTTCTGGAAGATTTATCATTTCATGAGCCGCAAATTCTCTCACGAAATCTGTCAGGCGGTTTGAGAGTTCAGCTGATTCTATCGGGAATGAATTCAGCTCGCCAATGAGCGTCATGCAACGCGACTGATACAGATTTAGCGCCTGAGGATTAAAGAATCGATTACCATTATTCCGAGAACTTGCGGTATCAAAAGCGGTTAATATCGATTCTGTTCTCGTCTGTGTGGTATCACCGGCAATCTCGAAGAGCTGGCGCGCCGATATATCTGTTGCACGTTCAACACGCTGCCTGAGTGCCACTTCCGGGTCTATGCGGCTTGCTTCGGCTTGTTCAGTCGGCTGACGTTGAGCGGTTTCCTGTCCGGTGTCCTGGCGTGCTGCCGTTTCCGGTTCGCGTACCTGCCGTTCTGCAGGTTGCCTGCCTCTAATCTCCTCGGCTTGCGCTCGAGCGCGGTCTGCTTCTGCATCTGCCTGTCGTGCTTGTGCTTCATCACGTGCGATTCGCGCGTTTGATTCTCTTCGATTACGCAGGTAGCCAGGAAGGCGGGACAGTCCGTAGAGAGCCGCAAGCACCGCTGAGGGCCCACCAATGCCCAATACTAAGGGGCCATAATTGTCCCACCAAGTGGGTTCGGCTGCTTCTGCCACAGCTGTTGATCCACCGATTAGCGCGCGGGCCGTTATTTGTTGCGCTTGACGATCGTTGACTTCCCCAACGCGTATCGGTTGATTTCCGACCCGGTTGTCTCCAGCATTTGCTTGTTGGGCCGCTGGATCAGGTAAAATTCCTTGCCGAACGTCTAAGCTTTCCAGATCTAGTCCGTCCGCAAGTCGCGTTGAATTTCTCGGTGGATGCACCACATACAGCGGCGGGTTATGAGTTTGCAAACGCGTATTCAGCTGCGTTCGGACATTCTCTCGCTGACCTGCCGGCACGGTCCGCCATAGAGCTCTGAAACGCGCCCGAATCGCCGCGGCTTCTCCACCAGCCTGACCAGCTCGAAAATATTCTCCGATCAGACCATTTAGATCACGTACTGCTGCCTCATTCCAGAACCGATTGTCTATGGGTATCGGAACAATCCTCACCGTTTCCGATCTTTCACCAACCGTTTGGCGAAACGTACCCTCGATGGTAGCAGGACGTGATGGATTGTTGGATCCAGGCACGACATTGAGATTGAAATGATATCCCCTCAAATTTGCATTGTTTAGGTATGTACATAACTCGCCGGCAACCCTTTCCCGATCGGCTTGATCAGTACAGCCGTTCAATATACCAGCCATTTGCCGAATCAATCGAGCGCCTTCGTCACTCGGTCTACCCGGACGAATACCTGCTTGCGCCGGTCCTGCTCCCCTGAGCATTTCTCTGCAATAGTTTATGATCGGTTGCCTCAGCTCTGTTTCATTTACGTTACGGATCTGGGAAACAAAAAGATTGTCGCCCAGTCGTTCCCTCTCTTCACCGGAAAGTAAATCAAGCAGCTGGCTTTCTCTAAGTAACGGCGAGACCAATGTCCTTCTAGTCCTACTGCTTAAATTGTCAAACTCTCTCATCCTCTTATCTCCCGCATATTATAAGGATCGATATCGCAAGACTAACAAGGCAAGTTTGACCAAGACTTGACGGCGCGCCCACTGGCCATACGGTTTTTCCCATGTTCTAGGAAGATCTCGAGAGAATGCCAAGATCTGGTCAACTAGAATTGGCTAGGGTATCGGGAGAGCAATTGCTCACAGTAATGTCTGGAGATCTGGACATTTGCTCCTGCATTTGTCGAAGGTATACCAATGTTCGATCGAACTGACGATCAGCGGGGAAGTTTAAATATCCGCCTTTCCATGGTCAGAGAAGGTTGGCCGCTGCCAGTACGCAGGACGATTGCCCCCGGTCAAGTCCTCTATTGCGCGGCTGAAGCTTTGCCAATTCAGGATCAGCCGGCCCCGGCACCAGTTGCCCAGCTTTCACCGGCTGATCGACGCCGGCTTCAGTTAGAGCTCATAAATCAATCGGCCAATCTGGACAATGATGCCATTATTGCGCTCCTCCCTGCTCAAGCCAGGCAGGCTCGCACCAACACTCTTCGTGCAAGCATTCGAAGACAGGTTGACGCTCTGATTGAATGCGTGCGTGCTAACCCCAATGCCGACTCCAACGCCATTCCCTTCCAGAACGGCATGGAGCCACTTTCAATTGACCAGATCACACAAATTCGAAACTTCATAAATAACAATCAGAATCTCCAACTCAATAATCTCCGCGATCAAATCGTTCAGGCACGACTCGAACACCAACTGCCTGCAGCATTTCGCAACCTCTTAAGAGAGCGCCTGCGGAGCGAAGCGGACAGCGGCACCTTTGGGCCTTTGTCACGGGCCATCTACAATCGCGTAAGCACCTGGCTTCAGCAGCAAATCATCAATACCCTGCAAAATCTCGACGATAGGCTTATGGCTTTCCCTCCAGGATGCCCGGTCGAACCACCTCGGAGCCCTATAAGTAATCGGCATGTTTCTGACGAGCTATATCGAGCGATGATCCGGCGCATGCGACCTGGTGAACCAGGAACTGACATAAACTTTCGATTGCCTACCCTGGCGGGCGACAGCTCACCCACTCCTGAGCAGTTCAATCAACTCTGGAGAGCACTTAACTGGTTTCGTGATGCCAATGAATTGCTTTCTCCGATTCGTCAGGAAAGTCAACGTCAGGTGATCTCAACACTGATCACCCGCTTCAACAGGCCTGGTTGGGCCCGAGAGGGATACGCTGATGTCCAGCAATGGCAGGCAAGAGCGCAGGCCATGATCAACCTGGAGAGTGAAATGCGCGCCTGTGCTGAGTTAATCGTCAACATTCACAACCGATTCAATACTTTTCCCCTCGACGGCCTCGTAGGCGGAAATCCGCCCTTCCCAGGCCAGATTGAAATACAGAATGGGCGCATCACCCGTATCGTTCCAGATTTACCAGCAACACTCCACTTGCTTGATCCCAATAACCTCTCTAATGAAAACAGAATAAAAATTGAGCGCTGCCTTCAATGGCTAGAACACCATGGTCTAAGGGTCAACAGGCAATTGGCCCGTATCTTTGGCGAAGGGGCGAATATATATATGTTGGGAGACCATGCCACTGGTGACTTTGCACCTGCAGATCTTGCGGCACTGAGAAACCGGCTACCTGAGAATGTAAGGAATGAATTCAATCTGATCTCGCACGACTTTGAGGTGCAACCTGGACCTAATAACACCTATCGTGTTACCCCTGTCACTCGTTACCGAAATAGCCCCTGGTATAACTACCTGAATCGAATTGTCGACGGTACCGTATACACGGAGCGTGGTGCTACGGAAACCCTGAGGGCCGGTGAACTGGTGCTCGTGAACAGAAGCGGTAGATTTGAGCTTCTGGCAGTTGAGAATTTGGCTAGTTGGAAATCAAGCCACACAACTTGGACAAACATCCGGGATGGCGTCACAGCAGCAGTAGACCTTTCCATGATCGTGCTGGGAGGCGTGGAAGCGAGAGCAGCATGGACGGCGGCAGGCCAACTCGCCGCCAGATCTGGAATGGGCGCGGCAAGGAGTTACTTGGCTCGAAGCCTGGCGTTACGCGGCGGTGCCTGGCATATGGCCCTAGGTGGCACAGGTTTTCTGACCAGTGCTCATTTCAGTGACCCTGCCGTTCATTTTCTAGGAATAAGTGGACGACAGCTTGCGCAGGCGCGTCACACCGCGATGTTCGTTGACGGCGGTATGATGCTCACAACCGGCCGCGGTATCGGATCCATAGGTACGAGCAGGCAATTGGCCGATCAAACCCAGCGCGTCATCGCTGAAAGCTTCTGGCTGAGAAATTTTGAGCGTCTTGGGAATTTGGACTTGTTGCACTATACCCCAATTCCTTATATTAGGCTGTCCCCGAGTGCGGGAGCCGCTATGCGGTTTTCTCAAGCACGTATTGGTTTTGCCCATCTCAGCACTGGCCACTATCTCTTACCTACTCTCCAGGTGGGAATGAGTTTTGCAAATGTCTTTGGCATGGTTCGCGATGGCCGGCCGCCCACTGGCAATGCATTGGACCCTGCCGGCCTGACAGATCGACTGCCACACACTCCTTTCCTTGCCCAATATGCTGAACAGCTCCTGACAAACGCCAATATCGATCGCGGACAAATAACTAGATTGCTCGGTTTCATCACCGATAATAGGCCACCCCAGCAAGCGCCTGAGCGTCGGCGTAATGTTGAACAACAACTTATCGATCAATTCAATCGAAACGGTGCCACAGAACGCGAACGCCTGGCCGTAGGTACTGTGCTTCTGCTAGAAGCAGCACGCAATACCGCGGATGGTGCCATCCCCGCGCATCTCGGTGAGAATGCCACGGGGTTGTCTTCTCGAACTGTGCGCGATTTTCTTGCTGCTCGCTATCGCGAAAGTCAAGATCCAGAAATCAGGCTTTTGGCCGCTCAGGGGATGATGGCCGTTCATGACATAACGGCTCAGGAATTTGCCACATTTTGTATGGCTATGGCCAAAAATAACAATCTCCCGAAAGAGGCTCGCGCTCAAGCCATAATCGGTGTGGCTCTCTGCATGAATATGGCCGGTATAGCGGAAGCGGAATTAACAAACCGTGTCCGAAACGGTCGCGCTACCGTGGAGGACGTCACCCGCTACATGGTCGATAACTTTGGCGCTACCCACAGAGATCTGCAGACATGCCTTGAGTCAATTGCCAGTCAGAATGGCGGTGATAGAGATCTTCGCGCACTTGCTGCCGCATCGGCAGGTGCTGCTGGACTTGGAAGCTTTCAGCAATCAATAACGGAGCTTCAAAGACTGGCGACCTCCTGGAATGCGGCAAGAACTCGTCCTGCCGGTAGCTTCGCCACGGGCCAGGTGGGATTGTGGGCTCAAGACTTATCATTACCCGTACGCTTTAGTCCGCCCGACCCTGCCCGAACGGCACAAAATACTCGCCGGATTTTCATTGCAGCAAAGGCGCTGGGCATGCTCAGCGATCAGTCATTTCGTCCAATTTGGCAATTACACAATACTGCCGTTGCCGGTCACGCCCTTGCCGGGCCTGATGCAGGCCTGGCAGGACTTCTGCAGCCAGGTTCAACGCCGACAAGAGGTAGAATTCTAACTCTAGGAGCTCTCAACGATGCCTTGATCAACTGCGTAAATCCAGCTGATCCGGAAATCGCCGTGCAAGCTCTGACAAGACTTGCCCAAAACTTCTCAACGCTGCAAGTACCGCAGCAAGAAACGCTAAGATCCTCAGTCAGGCAACTGTTAGCGAGATTGTCACTACCAAACCAGGGCTACCAGGGCTCCCCAGATGGCGCTGCCGCTATAGACGCTCTTACCGGTCTTTTCGGACAGCCATCTATCCCTATGCTCGGTATAGACCGGGCGCTTACAGCCCGCAGTGCTCAGGAGCAATTGATCAGAACTCAATGCAGAGAAGAAGCGATTCGACTTTTGCCGACGATATTCAGCACTGCCCCAGATAACGTCAGAAACATCATAATAGCTCAATTGACCGCAACCCTGGTTCCGCAAGGAGCAATGCTGGCTACTGACACGCCAGAGCTTAGGCAAGCAGCAGCAATTGCTCTGGGTCGGCTGCTGGAAGGCAGGCCCGTTGCGCGTTCGTACCTCGGTAACAATCTTCCAGTCGCCGCTGACACAATTCAAAATTTATTGGGACAGCCATCTCCCCTTGCCACCTTCGCGTTGGATCAGAACCTAGTGCAGAGTGACCGGTCACCGCTGGCGAGATTGGAACTTGCTTTGCAGGACACATCGCCACTTGTGCGACTGGCAGCTGTCGAAGCGCTCCTACGCGTTCGCCCAGCAAGAGTTTCTCATGGGCGGACGTTGCAGCAATTGTGTGCTGACCTGCTAATTACGGAAACGGATCCAGCTGTGTTATCCGCGTTACGAAGGGCAGAATTTCTTCAGAGAGCACCAGATCCTACCTCACCTGACTATCAAAACGATTTTCAGATTGCTCGACGCGACCTTTTGTTTTCGCTGAATTGTCGAGGGCCGCGATCGCTTTCTGGTGTTCCCGCATTTCTTTTCGATCAGAGACATAATCTGACAGAGACTTTTCGCCTTGAGCCACCCGGGCCGCGTTATGCACCATATAACGTGCCTTATCATACGCTTAGACCCGCTCCTCTTCGAACGATGGCTCTGGGAAATGGCCCGCATGCGCTTGATGCCCTCAAGTCCCTAGCTTACATAATAATCTCCCGCGGACGCCCCTTTGAATTGCCAACCGGGCAGGGACTCGCAGTCGGCCACGCCGTGAGTATCATCACTGACCTATGCCAACAAGTTAATCCCGCCAACAATCTTCAAAAGGCGCAAGACGTATTGTGGGCAATTGAGCTGTGCCTATCGCTAGATTCGCGTTTGAGTCAACCCCGCCGTCTCAGCCTTCTCAACAGCTACATGCAACTAGTTCAACGCATGCCGCCGGATGCACAATTACGTCAGAGGGCAGGTGTGCTCGCTGCTATTGTTCTTGAACGGGAATTCGTAGCTTCACGTCCGGCTAATCAAGACACGGTTTCAAACGATTTGCAATTGGCATGTATTCGCCATTTGAACACTCACAGAACTCGCGCGGCACTGCCGGTCCTTGAGCTCATTGTTCGGACGAATCGAAATGGACCTGTTCTCCCTGCGGCCAACACCCTGTTACAGCAGTTGAGAGCCGATGCCAATATCGTTGCACCCGGCACTCCTGGGGGACCATTGAGAGGGACAGTTGCCTTCGATGATGCTTATGAGGACCTGAGAAGGCAATTGCTCGATGGCACCAACGGATTATTCGTTCAACCGGGGACCATTCAATTCAGGCCCGGACGAATACTAGACCATGTTATCCCAGAGGTGAGAGAGGCGCCCGGGAGAACGCCCGAGCAACGCAGACTATTATTATCTTTCGCCAACGGTGACTGGTTTAGAAGACCTGAGCACATTGCTCTTGCTCCTAACCTTCTCTACATTTGGTGGGAAGGATCGCAGTATCACCCACGTGTTGCACAGGGTCGGCCCGCTACATCAACTCCTCAGGCAGGATTCAGGAATCTAATAGCATTAGCAGAACGCGATGCTGGGCCTCCCTCTGAGCGAAGGATACAGGAGCAGGCACGCCAGGCATTGGCTTGGATCGTTGCTGTTAATGGCGACGGGTTGGTGCATTCACTTAGGGACGAATTTGTGGGTCAGGCAGCCCAAGCTCTGCGCCGAATAACTTCAAGAAATCTTGCTGGACTTACTGACGTCGACTCTGTCCTTGCAGCAGCGCTGGTCGGTCAACCTTTTATTTCCCAAAATCGTGAAACGCGCAGAGATCTCTTGGAGGCACTTTGGAACCGTCGTGAATCTAATCGCGGCAGTATCAGCAATCCTCACGTAGCGCTGATACTGGCAGGCGCTTTGCGTGCTGAATATCAGACGATGCCGCGTCCTGATGAACCTGGATTTGCCGCAAGTCGACAGCTACAGATCACGCTGCTTGGGTATTTGGAAGACATCGGTCATAGGATGTGTGCACCAGTTGTGGAGGCGATTGCCACGCACCATCCAGTTCCGGAAGTGCGCGCTCGGGCCACACAAACGCTTACTGCCCTACACGATAATGTCTTGCGAGTCTGGGATCGCGCCCGCCGCCCGGCAGCAATTGATCAAACCACTCTGCCGCCGGCCCGTGCTCAGGCACTAAGACAAGGGCTTCGGGGTAACGGGGAACATGACGGCATCGTGCAAGCCATGTTCAACGCTTATCTTGGCCGGCCGATCCTTGCAAATGATCCTCGCCACGATCTCTATGTTGAAGCTCTATCAGATCCACGTTCACACGTAAAACTGGCGGCCGCCCTTGTCGTCTTACGTTCCGAAAATACGGGCTTCACTCAACAAGAGCGGCAGGCTGCTATGGCGGTAGCTGCCGATGCAGCCCTTCATGGAATCCATATTGGCCTGAGGAATTCAGGCAGACAGATCCTGATCGACAATTTAGCGCTTGGTCGAAATGTCGTCCACCCTGTATCAGGAACAACGATCGAAATTGTCAAAACGGCAGACAATGTTACTTTGATTGAAAGCGCAAATGGTCGTATAACCAGTGCATTGATCAACGGCGTCATCAGAACTCCACAAGATGGAGTTACACCTCCGTTACTTGAATTCGTATTTAGAGACAGCAATTTTACTCCCGAGACACGTCTGGCTGCAGCCAGATCCTGGTTTACAGCCGATCATAACGACATGGCACCGGCTGCCTACAACGCCTTTCTTGTTCTTCTTGTAGAGCTGTCTAATTCCACAAATCAGGCGACGCGAAACGCTGCGATCCAAATAATGTCCGATGCCCTAACCTCCGAACGAGAGCAAATGGCATCGGTAGGACATTTCAACCGAGGGCAGAGGCAATTGCTTCTAGTTCGGGCGCTCGCCCAACTCGCCCACCCAGTGGCGAGAGAAGCCATCAGAAGGACAGCTCTTGAGCATCCACACTACCACGTGCGCCGCGAAGCGTCACGCGCTTATTCGGAATTCACTTTAAACAGTCTTTCTACTTCTCTGGCGCGGCCGCTTACTAACGATTCTGTTGTTTCCTTCGACCCGATCACAAGCGAGGGCGATTGGCGACGGCATTGGCTAACCGACAATCCTGCTTCAGGGCTTGCCCGCATTGCTCAGCTTTATGCTCTCATCGATCGACGCAGCACAGCAATCCCTGCTTCAACCAAAGACCTTGTCATAAGTGCACTTATTCCCCTTGTGGTCGATGGTAACCCAGAAGCCTTTCGTCAGGGAAGCTGGATTTTCCGCACACTTGACCCAGCATTGGCAGCAGCAGGCATATTTCACTTGAACTTACGCCTGGGCGACGAGCTAAGAGCTATTCAGGCCGGGCAAGCGCCAACACTGCAACAAAGACAAAAAATTGAACGCTGCCTTGATCTAATCCTTGCCGTTTGCAGAAGCTCGCCCCTAACTCAGGAATCGCTAGCCCGCTTACAAACAACTCTGCTAAATGTGAGAGAGCATGCCCATTTTGCCGAATCGCCTCAGATCCGGCAAATCGTCGCACTGATGGCCGCTTCTGTGTCAGGTCCAGTCTTAGCAATTAATGACGCTCGACTGAGCTGGCTGAATAACCCACACCCAGATCTTCAATTCCCGGCGGCCAGAGATTGTCTTCTGCCCAGTTCGACAGTATCAGCTGCCCAACGAGAGCGTGCGATTCAGGTACTCTCACACCTCTTCATTCATGGCACCAGTCAGATGCGTTCTCAAGCTCAGACAATACTCTCGGGTTTGACCGGAGCCGATGTCAACATAGCGCTAGATGCACTGGCAACGGTCGCACCGGGATTACAAGGACAAAATCAACAGGCGCAACTCCTCAGGTGCTGGACATTCAGCGAGGAACTCTGCGAAAACGCACAATTGCCGCGCGAATCAGAACGCTTTCTCAGAGCGAGGCTCGAGCGCAGGCGGGCCGATGGTTCAGCCGATGAAGAGGAGTTACGAGGCTTGCAACTACGGCTCTTTGACGCTATTGCCCAAAATTCTTATAATCCCGAGACTCTTTATTCCTCCACCGCTGTCGAGAGATATTCGGTTGCCCTCCTAGCAATGGAGCAGACCCACGGTCGTGACAGCCTTGAGTTTGCGCGCCTAGAGTTAGCTCTAGCCAAGGCCGCCTATAATCGCTCGCTCACTCACGAAAATGTTACTACACGACGACACGCAGGTGAGTTAGCTCTGCGATGTGCTCGGCACGCCTATCAAGTTTTGACATTACGCTTAGGTCCGGATGCACCCGAGACTTGCGACGCCTTATACAGACTCGGGATCATAGAAGTCAGTCAACTCAGGCATGCCGATGGTATCGAACATTTGAATGAGGCTTTAAGAGCATATAGACGCAATCCTAGCCACTTTGGTCTCGGCACTGGAGCTTGGATAGTCAGCCAGCTTGCTCAAGCCTATATAAGAAATGGTGACTTCAATAATGCAGAAAGAATTTCCCACCAATTGCTAAAAATGGCCACTGGCAGAGTAGCAGCCGAACACCGCATGGAAGTGCACGCGGCACTTGCCAATTTGGCAGAATCCTACGTTCGATTCGCACGGCCACCTCGATATAGCTCCGCGGAGACAGTTTGGCGCAGGGCGCTTGAACTCTCCAGAAGTTCATGGGGTGAAGCAAATCCAACAACGTTGGAATCAATGCTAATGCTTGCCCAATGCCTGGCTGGACAGAAAGGAAACAGACAAGCTGCAACTGATTTGATGGATAGGGCAATGACACTATTCGGCCAACAGACAGATTTGTTTGCCAGCGACCGGTCGCGTATACACCGTGCTCATAGCCGCGTTCTGGCAACATTAGGCAGGTTGCGTGAGGCAGTGGAAGCTTCCAGACGTAGTCGCGATTTGAGCCCAACCACCTCGCCCAGATGAAGCTTGCTTAACGACAGATGATACTGTTCGCTTGATACTGCCATGGCTCAATCGGCCGCCATCATAGGTTGTGCTCAAACGGCGTTAGTGAGTGAGCCACCATCTGACAGCTTCTTCGGCAAACATTGCCAATGGCACAACTCTACCACCAAACCTGGCGCGTCCACGTTCATACGCCCGCCTGAATGACTCCGAAAGGGTTCGGCGCGCAGTTGCCCGAGCCGGCGACTCGGTTGTCGAAGTCAATGTAGCATGCCGTGCTTGTGCTGCCTCAACTTGCGTATGTAGAGCTTCCGCTTGTCTCTCTAAGTTCGCTCGCGCCTCACCATCTAAAGTCGCTGCCGTATCCAGCAACTGCTGTCTCCTAGCCCGCATTCTCTCAATCTCCGTCGCAACCTGGTCCGCCAGAGCTCGTTCTCGCGCTTGTGGTTCCGATACCTCTCTACCTTGTTCATTGGCTACAACCATCCTTCCATCCGCATGTATTTCCATGTAGCCTAGGCGTGCCCCGCCCACGGCTCGCTCGCCGTGTAAGGCGACACGAGCTTCATTGGCGTGTTGGTCAACACGGACAGCATTATCTTGGTTGACACTGAATTGGACGAAATCTGCTAGCGCATTCCCCGAGCGCCTGGTCGTTGTCTGAGCTGCGTCGTTATTCGCTGCGGCTGTGAGCGTTGATTGACGATGCACTCGGTAAAGTTGATCATATAGACTGCCTAGTGTCTCATGTAAGTTCGCTTCGCTAACGTTTCCTCTTAGCCTATTAGTAGGCAGGGCAACGCGAATCTCTGCAAGGCGACCATCTGATCCATGCACAAAGGTATGCTCCGCTACGACAGTGCCTTCATGTGCGGTTGTACTTTCCACGACCCGGATACGGTTGAATACCTCTGCATGCTCAGGAAACATCTCGCTTCCTGTGCGGCGGATAAACTCCGTCAATTGTTGAGCGCGATCAGCCGTTCCGGTTTGGTTACTCAAAGTATTGATAAACTCGAGACACCTGGCACGGTAGTCGGTGATTGTGTCATTATGGAAGAAGGGATTCCCGGGGTTTTGCGCCCTGGCCTGTTGAAGTGCCGTTTCCACATTTTGAGCTCGCGCCTGGGCGTTAGCACCTTCGATTGTTCGGGGCTGCCGCGCTGAAACGTCTCTTGCTTCTTCGCTGGTTTGTCTTAGTGGCTCACCGGTTGTGGTATCATGCGGAACGTTTGCTGCTGAATCAGTCGGTTGCCCACTGCGCCTTCCGAAGAGAGCATTCCAGCCCGCGCCTGCCGTATACCTAGTGCCGCGTCCCAACTGCCTGGTGAGCCACCAACCACCCCGTAGAGTTGCCGGTCCGCCATAACGTAACGCCCCATACGTTGCTGCACCAGTTCCAGCCAGTGCTCCCAATTGAATGCTCAACGGCAGTCCCTCGAACCATTCCAAAAAGTTCCAACCAGTCTCCTCCTCTCGTCGGCGATCTACCAATCGGCGCGCATCTATTTGCTGCTGCTGCCGCTCGTTGACCTGGCCAACCGGCATCGGCCGATTGCCTACCGGTTGATCTCCAGCGTTAGCCTGTTGAGCGTTAGGGTTAGGCAAAACACCTTGCCGAACGTCTATAAGCTCTAGATTCAATCCGTCCTGAGGCCGCGCTGCATTCCTCGGCGGATGGACCACATATAACGGGGGGACATGAGTTTGCAACCGAGTATTCAACGCCGTGCGGACATTCTCTCTTTGGCCTGCTGGCACAGTGCGCCATACAGCTCTAAAGCGGGCCCGAATGGCAGCCGCTTGTCCAGCATTTTCACCGGCTTGAAAATATTCTCTGATCAAACCATTTAGGTTTGTGACCGCCTCCTCACTCCAGAAGCGGTTATCTATAGGGATTGGTAATATTCTGACCGTTTCCGTTCTGCCACCAACAGTTTGGCGGAAGGTACCCTCAATGGTGGCAGGACGTGACGGATTGTTAGACCCATCTACAACACTAAGATTGAAATGATAACCCCTCAGGTTGGCGCCATTGAGATATGTGCATAGTTGGCGGGCAACTCTTTCTCGATCGGCTTGATCTGTACACCCATCCAGTATTCCAGCGATTTGCCGAATTAAACGGTCGCGTTCATCGCTCGGCCGGCCGGGACGAACACCATCCACCGCCGGCCCTGCACCTCTGAGCATTTCTCTGCAGTAGTTTATAACCGG
The DNA here is from genome assembly GCA_003175915.1 of Candidatus Melainabacteria bacterium. Classification (GTDB taxonomy): domain Bacteria; phylum Cyanobacteriota; class Vampirovibrionia; order Obscuribacterales; family Obscuribacteraceae; genus PSRH01. The sequence continues at coordinate 18,182 of PSRH01000143.1, forward strand.
TTGTCTCAACTCCGACTCATTGACAGGGCGGCGCTGGGCAACAATAAGAACATCGCCTGGCCGGGCTCGCTCGGGGCGGTTCTCATTGCCGTCACCAAGCAGCAAATCGAGCAGTTGACCTTCCCTTAGTAGCGGTGAATCCGTTGGCCTTTCGGGCCGCCTGCCGCTCCTGATGTCGTACTCTCTCATGGTCTTATCTCCAGGCCTTAGGCCAAAACAAGCTGTCAAGCAAGCTGATCGTAAAAGCCGGAGGTTGACCGAGACCTGACTAAGCACTACTTTTCCGCACGGTTTCATGCGGTTTTTCCCCCTTAACCAGAATGCCTACGCGGCCAGTCAAGATCTGGTCAACCGGATTACTTAACGTTGAACCAGTGGTGCTGGGCGTCTGATAGCTAAGAAGAGGGTTTATTCAAATGATTGGGTCTCGTGAAATATCCAAAAGAAAGAACTTGCCGGCAAACCGCCGCTTTTTAACAATCCTTGTCGCGACTATTGTCAATGGTTCCGTGGCATCAGCTACTGCGCTCGCCCTCGAACCACTTCCACCAGGCATGGTACCACCACCCGGAGCACCACCACCGCCTGGCAGTGGACCCAACCCACCACCGCTCATCCAAGGCGACGCAGCTCCCTTACCTCCTCCAACTGGAAGGGCTGACCCTGGCAGTGGCAGTTGGTTCCCAACCGCTCCTGCAACGAGCCGCGTATCAGACTCACCGGCACGCTACCGAACCCGTGATGGACGCGGAATTCGCATGGTGCTTCCAGATAGAGAACCTGGCCGCGGGCCGGGCACCTGGACCGACGATTTTGAACTCGAACGACTGCAAAATCAACAATACCCGTGGCCGGAAAGCGACATGAACGGTCCCGTGATGACGCGTCGCGTGGAAACACCAGCCGGACCAAGAACCGAGATGACGCCGACAAAGTTCATTTCCCTGGATCTTCCGGGCAGAATTAACTACCAGCCAAATGAGAGTTGGAGAACCCATGAGCAACAAAGGTCGCCTTTGCCCACGGTGCGGCTCTTCTGTCGCATACTGGTTATTTTAGGTGTGGTATTTGCGACGATATATATGGCCTTTGCAGCATGGGGCGTTATTCTCGGTCACAAGGACGCTGGTCAACGAGTAATTGGTTCAGCTGGAGGACTAATGCTTCTCTTGATGGGCTATTCAATTTACAAATTAGTGATGATTCACGCTTTTCTCTTTCCAAACTCTCCGACTGTCACTGCCACCCCCGGGCCGGCACCGGCACGACAAGCACTCCAGCCGGCGCAGACGCCCATTACCCCGGGGGCGCGTCGATCGGGACGCTCAAACATGCCAGTCGTACCGCTTGGTGGCTCAGTAAATCGATGAACGATCTACAGAGTTGAATGTAGAAATCTTGTTACGTCCAACTATCCGTATTGCGAGGGGGCACAATGTTGCTGTTCGCATCTAGTACCACCGGCAAGTCGGTCGGCCCGCCCACAGCAAGACTTCTCAGATCAATATCTTTGACGACGTTGACTCTAGGTTCCTGACCGCGCACTCGTAAATGCTCGGCAGTGGCGGCGTTGCCATAATTGATATCTCTCTCGTTCCATTGAAATCGTTCCAATAGGTCTTCTACAAGAACAGCGGATCCAAAATTGGCATTCTCTGCCCCTACCCTGGCCAGAGCAACACCAAAGTATCTAACTAATCTTGGATTGTATTCGTAACACGTCCGCGCTGCAGAAGCCACTTCAGGATTATTGATTAGCGATCCCGGATCTCTCACGCCGGATTGTTGCAACGTCTGCTGCAATGTTTGCCGTACATTGAGTGCCGCTTCCTCATTCCAGTCGGCCGGGGCCGGCGCCATATATAGTTCGGCGTAGGGAGTCGTACCAGCCGGTTGCAGCACGGTATGTGCAGTAGCAGCCCCAAGCACTCCCGCTCCACTTGGTATAGGACCGACCATGGCTGCGCTGACGTAGTTCTGAACATCTGAATATGCGGCGTGAACATTTGCCACCGTGTTTCCTTTCGCTGTTGCGGCCACTTGATTGACAAAGTTTACTCTGGCGCAAGCAGCAGCGTTTTCTCTTTGCTGAGTAACGATGCATGCTCTTACCAATTGCTCGGGCATATGGTCGATTTCGGACACAAGCGTTGCCTCGTTCACTGCTGTACCTGCTGCAGTTAGTCTGGCCGTGGCATGTTCCAGAATGCCCTCCGTTAAAACCGGAATTAAATTAGGATTGACGTCGATCAATCCAGAATGCAGAGCAGCATGAAGAGCCGGCCTAGTCACGGGCATCGAGCCAGACACAATTACTCGCTGGAGCTGTCTTGCCGAGGGAGTGATATTCGGATCTACGTGCCTCATCGCCTGGTACGTATCGAACGCTGTTCGGTCAATGTTATGAGGTGATTGATCCATAACAACTGCCATTGCTTGCAGGCTTTCGATATTGTCACGCGTGTATGCACCATCTGCAAAAATGGCGACACCAGCCGACAGCGCATCTACAAAACCGTCATTCTGCCTGTCGGCCGGTGTAAGATGCGCCAACAGGGTAATTACTTGGCCATTGTTTACGGCATCGGCTGCGAAGCGTCTTGGCGCGGAATTCATAAAGCGCAAGGCATTCGCTGCTCCGGCCAGTCCCACCGTTGGCGCAGCTTGCTGGGCGCGGGACAGAGCACTGGCGATAACTTCCACTTTGCCACCACTTTCTTGTGAGAGCGTCTCTGCCTGCACATATTGTTCGATGACACCGAACGTGTAATTTGCTCCGTGGTGTGTCACTGCCGCATCAGCTGCAGCAGTCATAAGGTTGACGTCGGCAAGCTGGCCAGGATTGAGACTGTCAACGACCATGATCACATGTCCATCGACCATGCTTTGCGGCGTGAACGCTCGTGTTCCGCTCGGCGCAACCATTGTTCTTAAGGCCCCCGCTACTCTATCAACGCCCAGATTTCCACCGGCCGTCGCTACCGCTGCATGGCCCTGAGTGATTAGATGGGCCGCGCCTGCCAAATTGCCTCTGTAACCTGCCGCGTTTTCGATCTCTCGCGCATGCTGCAACACTTCCAGTGGGTACACCGCCCCTGGCTCTTCGCGTCCCAGATCAGCATACAATTGAGCATCATCGTCATTCAATCCATTTATCCAAGTAGCGGCAGCTCCCTGGGGATTTGGATTTGGCCCTCCGGCCATCACCTGTGCCGTAGCCGAAGCTACCATGGCTCTTACTCCGCTAGCCGCTTGTCCACCTGTTTGTCCTTTGAACACATCCTTTCTCGCCGCAGCCACTGTGGCAGCGTCAGGCCCGCCGGCTCCACGCACTCGCTCTAAAAGATCCCGCGTCGGCAGCGCGTTGCCAGGCATATGCTGAGCAATTGCGCGAGCTAGGGGCAATTCGTTGACAGCCTGTTGAACAGTGTAGCCCAGATTTTCCACCATGTTATCGATGGCCTCACCATCATCCAGGTTGAAGTTTTCGAATCCATGTATCCCTGCGGAACGTAATGCGCCAGCAATGGCAGCTCCTCTCAAAGGGTTACCCGCGCGCGCTTCGGCGAGCAACTGACCGGTTACATTGCTATTGTTAAGAGCGTGTTTGGGCGCATTTGCGCTGGCTAAGGCTGCAATGACGGACTGGGCATGACCCAGATCTGCTTTCAGAGCCGCGCCCCTCGTACCTGGTGCGAAGTTTTGAGCCACTGCTCTCAAAGCAGCATAGGCAGATCTTTCATTTGGCATAGCACCAGATGCGACAAGTTGTTCGACCGCATCTGACCAGGCTCCCTGCTCTTCATCACCATAATTAGCAGCTTCACGCCAGCCCATATTTCCAGCGCCCACGACGGCAGCGGCCCTGGCCTTAGCCGGATTCATGCTTGATATTTCTCGAGCAAGAGCCTGCATATAACCCGGGGTCCCCGGTGCCGGTCCGCCTTTGGCTGCTAGCGCTACTGCTGCGGCACCTGATATGGTGCGATAGGCTTCGGCAAATTCGCTTGGTGACAACCTCTTCATGCCAGGCAACTGTGCGGCGGCCATAGTTGCCGGGTTTTCTTCCAGACTGGCATTCTCCACCGTTCGATGGTTGTCTTTGTAATTGGAATTGAACATCGAGTCTGGTCGGCTGTCATCACTCAATCTGTCCAGGATTTCTTGCCTTCTTTCGGGGGTCATTGCGCCATGGGCTCTGTTAAGCAGTTGTGTACCTTTATTTCCTTTCTTGCCATTTAGCCAGGCATCAGCTCCCTGTATGCAAGCTCGGTCTATGGCACGATCGAACATTTCCTTTTGTTTGTCCATTGGGGTAGAAGAGAGCGGATTAGGTGCATCGCCGGGCAGCGAGTTAGCCATTTCTTGCCGCATTGCCGAATTGCTCATCAGTTCGCGAGCAAAGGCGGCCTTTGCGTCCGTTAGCGCTCGCTGCTCCGGAGTGTCGTTCACTCCATGCCGTACCGCGATTTGTCCTTTCTTCCCACCGTGGAGAACTGCCGCCGATTTTCCGTCAGAATGTCCGACTTTCGCCTGGGCAAAATCCGCCAATGGTTGCTCAATCGGTATGTTGCCTGATTGTCCGGGAGCGCCTCCCGGTGCATAACGATTGCGTTTGCCGGGCGGTGTTCCGCCGGGTGGACTATTTCCACTGGAATTGAATGACGAACCTCCACCAGGTCCGCCATCGCCAGAATTATCCAGTTCCGTTTCATCTTTGTGACGGTTCTGCCACAATTTCTTCAAGTCTCCACCGGCTTCCGCCAAGGTCTTGCCTAATAGAGAGAGGCCCTTCATCACGCCTTTCGTAGAAAGATAGTCAGATGCCGGGCTGATCTGGGCCTTAGCGATGAACCCGGGAACGTTAAGCATGATCTGGAGAACTCCAAGAAGCATGATAAAGTCGCCCCAGGCATTAGGCTCTCCCGAAGATAATATAACGACAACTATGCGCAATAACCCTGCCCAAACGAAAGTCCAGAGGCTGACCTCGATACACGATTTTACGAAACCAGCCGCTACCTTTTCAGTATCCGGGACGGCGAAGAACACCAAGAATATGGGGGCAAACATGTACTGCGCAATCATCAAGCCGGTTTGTACGGCCTTCAAAACAATCAGGTAAACGCATTGGGAGATGGCAACACCAAAAAACATAAAGCCAATGAAGTGTCCAACTATGCGACTGGCAGCACCTGCCACCACTACCCCAGGCGCCCCCAAGGCGCGCGGTGCGTTTCCGAAGAGCAAAGCTATGCCACCACTGGCCGCTAGATCCCCAATTCTAGCTAGGGCAAGTTCAATGTCTATCGGATGTATGCTCCTGAATGTGTAGTCGATCATTTCATTGCTTATCTGAACCAGGTGATAACTCATAACAGGCCAAAAAACAATCAGTGCCGTTGTGGCGATCAACCTGCCTACCACACCCATTAAATGTTGCCCGTTTCTTGAAGATGCTTCAGTCCAGAACTTCCAAATTGCCGAAATGAACAAAAGGAGAAGCAGATTTACCGCCAAGGCACGCATGACTGCATAACCCTGGCGAATGCCTTCCTTCACATTAGGTCCAACGAGATCGTAGGGCACCACCTGTCCGCTCGCCGCTATGTAATTTTCGTTATATGGTGAAGCGATGTTGGGATTGTGGATCAGGGTGATGACGTAAGACGCAACGATATCAAAGATGATTCTAAGCACCCTGGTGACGAGGTTGCCGATGAGCCTGACGAATGGGGAATACCAAGTTGATTCTGCAGCATCGACCGGCGCGGCCGTCTGTGGACGCATTTCACCCGGCGCGGCAAATTCCACTTCTCGGGCAGCTTGTTCGGTTAGGTCTTCGATTTTGCGCACGCGCGCCGCATTTGTATCCTGCTCCGCGTAGCCACGTTCAACTGTTGTCACTACTGGATAGGGAACGCGCCTTGGTTCAACAGCCTGGCATTGGTTCTGACTCGCGGATGATAGAAGGAGAACTGCTAAGGCGGCAATGGCAAAAATTGATCGCCTTTTCTTTTCGTTCGCGCCCTGTTCGTGCATTTTCTTCTCTCAATGACCGACCGGGTGTCCCCTTGCCTCGAGAGCGATGTTATTGCCAATTTTTGACCAAAACCTGACTAAGCCTCACAAAACATGCGGTTTCTACGTAGTCAGGACTTCGTCCAATATTTTCTTGGTCACTTCATGCTCTTACTCCCGCCTCGTCTTTCTGTCAGCTAGAATGGAGCAGGCAGTCCTCTGGGGTTTAGCATTGACAAGAAACGACAACCATTATCTCGGCGATCGCAGACCTCCGGTAAGCCACTTATTATTTGGCGTCAAGGCAGCCTTTGTCCTATCTTGTTTGTTTGAACTTTTGGTTCAGCTTGCTCAGCCATCGTTCGCTGATTCATGGGTGAGCTTGATGAAAGCAGGCGAGGAGGCTAAAAAATCAGGTAATTTTGCCCAGGCCAAAATGTATTATTCGTCCGCTCTGAAGATTGCAGAGACATTCGGTGAACAAGACCCGCGACTCACCGCGACGTTGCGTGAATTGGGTGATGCCTACCTAAAGGGCCACGAGCTTGCTAAAGCAGAGACGACGTACCGGCGCGAGTTGAAGATTCTCGGGACAATCGGTGAAAACTATTCCGACGTGGTGCACGACTATTACAGTTTAGGCCAGGTATATGCCGGCAGAGGGAATTACCAGGAAGCCGACAAGTTCTACCGGAAGGCTCTTGCGGTAGTCGAAAAGAATCGCAACGCCACTAGTAAGGAACTCTATTACCTATTATATGAAATGGCTTGTAATTGCAGGAGACTCGGCAGGTATGATGAAGCTGAGTCCTATTTTGACCGTATGCTTGTTGCCAGGCGAGAAATAAATCATGATAATCCTGAATCGTTTGAGGATCTCGAGGCGATCGGTGGGAATTATTTCGATGAGGAGAAATATCAGGAAGCAAAACGATCTTACCTCCTGGCTTTGTCATTGGCAAAATCGAACGGCGCTAAATCAGCAAGAGTAGCGCTCCTGCTCGGCCGATTGGCTGAGATTCTCATTCATGAAGGTAAGTTCGATGAAGCAAAGCGCATGAGTTTGCAATTGCACGACGTCGCTGCACGCTATCGGGGACCGACTATCGGACTAACAGCACGTCTGGTTGAGGTGGGCTTTCACCTGCACGACGCTGGACACTCTGCTGATGCCGAACCCCTATTCAAACTGGCTCTAGACCATCCACCTGATGCGAGCCTAAATCCAAAAGAAAGAGGCGAAGCCTTGTGCAGGCTGGGAACAATCTACCAGACCTCCAACAGATTTTCCGAGGCCGCCTCCTGTTATGAGAAGGCCGCTCACCAGTATAGACAAATATCGGGGCCAGTTAGCGTGGAGCTATCGCACTGTCTTTCTTGGCTTGGCATGGTCCGCACTCTTCAGAAGCAACCGAAGCAAGCGGAGAGCTTGTTCAGACAAGCCCTTGCTATGGCTTTGAAACTTCCCCAGCCACACGATCTTGAGGTCGCCGGTGTTCTACGCTGTCTAGCTGGAACGATGCTTATGGAAAAGAACTATCCGGCAAGCGAAGCTTTCTATCGCCGTGCCTTATCCATCTATGAGGAGTCAGGTGATCCTGATCTGAAGGCGAAAACCCTCCTTGAGATTGCTGCGGTGCTTCGCTTCGAAAATCGCACTGCCTTAGCCGATCAACTTGCTGCTCAAGCGAATGCCATTAGAGCAAATCCGCATGAGCAACGGCTGCCGACAAATCCGACGCTCACTGAATCAGAAGGCAAACACTAATCAACGGCGCCGTTGCTTGGCTTGTTGGACTTGCATACTAGCACCCGTTATGCACTCTGGACTTCATTAATGACTGCGCGCTTGGATCGTTTGCGCTTTAGAAAGCTGGCTGTGCGTATTTCGCGCTTCCGCCATTTTTCCCTGGCGTAATTGCAGCCAGGCTATTTGGTTCAGGCGCTCGTCTCTCTTGGTTGGATCCTTTTCTGCAAGGCCTTCTTCGATTTCCATCGCCCGCTGGTAGTAGCGAATCGCCCCAGAAAAATTTCCCTGATTGTGTGATAGTTCAGCTAAGTCGTCGAACGTATCTCTGAGTGCCCTTTGATTGACTGTGGACATTCCCCGATAGACAGTCAACGCTTTCTTCAAAAACTTTCCGGCTTCTTTGAATTTTCTTTCCGCCTTATACATTTTGCCTATCTTTCTCAGCGTACCGGCCAGCTCCAGATCTTCTTCGGCACTGGCGTTCGCAAACGATCTGTTATAAAGCATGTACGTGAGTGCATAGTCGCCGCGTTGACAGGCGATTGAGCCAAGTTCTATACATATTTTCGAGATTTTTTCATCCGCCATGTTTGTTTACCGTGTTATCCGTTCCTGACCTCTTTAGGTACCACCACAAATCTGATGGGCTATCTGAGCCAACAGACTGCCTGATTCGGGCTGGCCCTGGCTGTCCGTAGGTAAGAATGGCTGATACAGCGATGGAATTGCCTTTTCTTGTTGAAGCGAATAGGCAAGAGGCAATTGCGTGTGAGAAACGTTGTCGAACCTGTCTGCCGGTTGGCTCTGCCAGCTGGGCGCTGTAAACGACTGCGGCTGCCGAATTTGCTGACCCATGAAAGAAACGCCTTGCGGGACATGCTTTCCCTTGCCCCCCAGTTTTGTTTGAATCGCCGGTTGGCCAACAATAGAAACTCCCGGCAGAAACCTGCTGGGCTTGCCCTTAGCGTATTCAACCTGCTCCTGGTTGGAAGTCTTTAGCGGGTCAGTTTGCTGCAAGTTGGGATCTTTTGCCCTTTCCATTCCTCAGTCCCTCAACGGCACAAATGCTCGTGCCAATTAGAATAGAAAGAGAAGTTGACCAAAACTTGTCCGCCTATGGACAGGCACCCGTTTGACGCATCCGCGTAACAGTTTGCCAGTACATATTGGTTCAATTATTGCTTCCTATGATTGCTGATGTTTTCTGCAACGAGGAAGAGCCATGGTAGCACCTGGAAGACCTAATAGGATTGAACACCGATTAGAGGCACGTGCTCAGGCTGACATTTCGTCCTCACGATTATTAGATGAATACGTGAGGCACCAGGATGAAACGCTCGTCCGAATTGGAAACCCCAGAGATGGCCGCTATCAAACAGCCGACGGTGGTCAGGTGCGGCTCGACGACCGTGGTCGCCCTACCGAAATTTGCGGCCCCAGACGATCCGATGGCACTCGTGCTCTTATAACCGGCATACAGTATCACGGTGATACAAGCTATGCAACTCATATGAGCTACGGTACGGTTGGCAGAAATGGCAGAAATGTGCATGAACGCTGGCGCCTGGTACCT
>PSRH01000093.1 GCA_003175915.1 Candidatus Melainabacteria bacterium
CAGGCTCTAGAGGCTGACCTTTTCGGCCAGCGACACCAGGGTTCCTATCACAATCGCATTCAGGCCATTCAAGCGGCCCTTAGCTCAGGCAAGACAAATATGCTCATGCCGCCCATGGCTGCTGAGCTGGACCGAGGCGGTGGTGTCACCAGCCAGACGGCGCTTGGCCAGGAAAGCGGCAAAGAAGAGACAAGCGAAGAAGCAAACTCATCTGCTCAAGCCGATGAGCCGGTGAAAGCGCTCCTTCACGAAGCTCTTGGGCAATACTCTGCCGGGCAATATCCGCAAGCGGAAGCTACATTCAAAAAAGTTCTGGCCCGGGATAAAAACAATACGGATGCCTATTTCAACTTAGGGGCGATGGCCGAGAGCCGTGGCGATCTAAATTCGGCGTTGGCCTATTATCAGGCGGCATTGAAAATCGACCCGGGTGACAACGATTTGCGCAAGGCAGTTGATGGCATTCAGAGCAAATTGTCGGATCCCTCTCTTGTGCCCAGGGTCAGTGCGGAAATGCCTAAACCGGCCCCCTCCTATATCGACGCGCTTAAGTCCAAGAACAATTTGAAGCAAAGAATTAACGATGCCTCATCGGCATACAGAGGCGGTGATTTCGATAAGGCTATTCACATTCTCAGGCAGGTGGCAGTGGAAGCTCCAAACGAGGCGAGCGTTCAGTATGCCCTTTCGCAATGCTACAAAGCCAAACGTCAATATATGGATGCCCGTTCTGCCCTCAGTACCGCTCTCAGCCTTGATCCTGGTAACCAGACCTATAGGGACGCTTTAAGCGATCTGGACCGGCAAATTGCTCAAAATGGCAGAGGCAATAACAAGGGGCTTCCTTATGACACGATCGGCAATAGCGACCCCGGAAATTCACTTGCTTCCAATGCACCTGTCGGACAGATAACGCCATTTACCGGCGTCGATACTGACTCCGGATCTAGCTATGGATCTGGCTCTGGTTCCAGTCGCGGTTGGCAGTCGACCGCGGCACCAGCAGGCTTTACCGTCCGCAGTGGATTTTTGCCAGGCTTTGCTTATAGAAGTTATGGCGGCAGTTATGGATCCTCCTCGACAACCAGGAGAATTGAACGGGCCGCCATCGGCGGTATTTCCGGGGCTGCTATCGGAGCTATGTTTGGTGGCGGTGGCTATCACAGTCGCGGTCGTAGTGCCATGGTCGGTGGAGCAATTGGCGGATTATTTGGATTGTTATCGGGATGGTAAGGTTTATGCGTTTCCTTTTTCTGTCAATTGTGCTGAGTTCTCTCTTTCTTCTGCCGATTGGTGTGAAAGCAGACGTTCTGCATGGTGAAGTGAACAAAAGCGACGAGCTACTTCGGATCACCAGGCCGGGCAACGACGACAACTCAGATTCTCTGCGGATAGAGCGGGCCGTACCGGTAGCGCCGCCGCGATTAAAAGGCAATCTGGTTGATGGAGGTTCTTTTGCCAATCCTCTGTCAGGAAAGGCTAACAAGGATGGCGGAACCTTGGGCTTAGTCAGTCCCGGCCAATTTGGCGCCTTGCCGCCTAACAAATTTGACCTTGGAGCCGATCGTGGTGACCGTGAGTTGGTTTTGGCTTGGGAACGCTGGCACCACCAACTTTCCCAAGCCATCTATTCGCGCTGGAGCGAATATTGTCGTTCGCCCGGCCAGGCAACATTGCGCATCACCGTCAATCGCAATCGCAGTATTCAAGCGGTGATGTTGCATTCAAGCGGCAATCCGGAATTTGACGGCGGGCTCCTGCAAGCCATCTCAAGTCTGAACGGCAATCCTGGACTAACCTTTCCGGCGCAATCGCAAAGGCAGCAAGTATCACTTGAATCTGACTACATTGCCGGCCATAATGTTAACCCCGGCTTTAGCTGGGTGAAAAACGACTACGAGAAGATCCACGAGTCTTATTGAATCAGTCAAATTGGAAAAGCCTAAGAACGTAGCGATTGCGGTTAACTTGCTCTGGATTGGCATCCTGGGCGGCTCGGCATCTAGTCTGGTCAGAGCGGTATCTACGCCAACGCAATACTTACCCTTCATCGTTATTGTTTTACTATGTTCAGTCGCATTCATGGCATTTCTCAATCTGAAGATTTCGGCAGGAAGGAATTGGGCACGGATAACCTTTGCGGTCATCTTCGCGATAGGGGTACTTCCCTGGCTTGCTATGTTAGTGTTTCGCTTTTCTGAACTACCAACAGTGTCCTTGGTAATCTCAGCGGTTAACTTCATTCTGCAAAGCTGCGCACTCTATTTGCTCTTTACCAATCCGGGAAGCAGTTGGTTTCGGAAAGCTGCCTCGAGCATGACCAAACCACAAGGCTGATTATCGGGACAGTGTCGGAAATCGATCTCTAGTCGCCAAGTGCTTTCAGTAAATCATTAGTCGTCCAATCGCCCTTGTTCTTGAGGAGAAGTTCGGCGCGCTTCAGAATCTCCTTTGCTTCAAATGTGCCTTTCAGGGAAGAATCACCACAAGGCTGTAGATTTGTTTTCATCGATCGCGCCGAAAGAAGCATGATCGCCTTACTTTCCGGAAGGTAAACACTTAAATAGCGACTTGCGCCTTTTGCCTGTTTGCTCAGATCGCACACTTTTGATCTGGCAAAGTATTTGGTTAGTGGCATTCCCAACAGCGTCTCTAAAGTAGTTGCAGACGCATTGTCGAATCCAAAGCGTTCGTGGAACGGGATGTCAGCCAGCAATGGCACTATAACGATTCGCTCCGATTGTTTGGTCCTCATAAGATTCGCTGCTGCTTCGACTAACACTCTTGCTGCGAAAGCACGTTCATCATTGTCATGCTTGGCTTGGCGATCAAGGGCATTGTCATTTCGGCCAAGTTCTTTCAGATCAGTAGCACAAAGGTAACCTAAACTCGCAAAAGAAAATAATACAAGCTCGTCTATTTCACCTTCGCTAGTCCCGAGTTCTTCATACAGTTTGATTTGCTTATTTCGCAATTTGGTTAACGACCCGTTCAGTCCATCGCCGGATTCAATAAGTTGATTTGACCAGAGCGACGCGATAGCTAATTTCTTCTCGTAGCATTGCCGGGCCAGTTGCCCTAATTTTTCCTTTGTATCGATAGAAAATGGTGGCACAGGCAGGCGTTTTATGTCACCGACCTGCATGTTTATAGTCGGGTTGATTAAATTCGCCATTTTGCTTAGAAGCGAACTATTTAAATAGGCGAAGAGGAAATCCTCGTCGCCATTGTTTGAAAAAATTGCCGAGCTGGCTACATCAAAGATAGAGCCAGCGGGTAAGCGTCTGACGGCAAGCCGGTGCTTGTTTATGAAAGAAAAGCACAATCCCGGCTTGAAGTAGAATTGCTCGTTCTTAACTACCCAGCTGCTTTTCCCTTTCAGGTACGGATATGCTTCCACGACCGCTTGCTTTATTTCGGAGCCGTCTTTACCCCATTTCACAACAAAATTATTTTCGCTGTACCAGCGTTCGCTGCCTGCGCCTTTGATATAAGGTACCCAAACCGGACCAAGGTCTTCTTCCGGAATATCCCAGTAAGAACGAACGAAGCGTTGGTTGTCGGTGGTGGCAAGACCTTGTTTGACCTGAGCGATTGAACTGAGAGGTGGAGCGTTAGTAATCGTCTGCATAATTCTGTAGGAGGAACTATTTTTTGACCAATTTGGACTGCCACCTTTCTTTGAAAGAGAGATCATTTTTTGTAGTTCATCTGCTTTGTCTAGTTTCTTCTCCAACGATACGAAATGATCAGCAATAGTTCTCAAATCGAAGTTACCGGCGATAGTCTCGAGCGGGGCATGCGCTCTTGCTGGTAATTTGCCGATCAATAGCACGCTGTCGATCTTTTCGCCGCTCGCTCTTGGAAAAACGCCTGTGCCGCATTGGACAATTGAATCGAAATGATAACGATTGAAAAGATGCTGTCTTAGATCCTGGTAGCTGGGCAGAGTGAGCAATGAAGACTGAGTAATCATACCCATCCTTCCGCCTGGTGAAAGCATTTCCATCGAGCGCTCGAGGAAAGCGGCGCAGATGTCAGATCCACACCTTGGGTACTCGTCCTTCAGAGATAGTTTCAGTTCTCTGCTCAGAGACTTTCTGCCGATGTAAGGTGGATTGGTGACGACTATGTCGTATCGCCGGCCCAGGATATGCTCTTCGTCCCTGAGCCAGATTCGTGAGACGCTCCCCAACAATTCGCTAGCATGGGAATTGCCAGAAAACCTGGGACAGATCAGGTTATTAAGAGGGCTGGCGATCGTCTCATTGAGCAACAGTGATTTGACCAGCAAACCCAGGCTGCTCACCCAGATAGATTTGTCGTCAATGTCAGCGCCATATAAGTTATCAAATAGCACCATATGTAATGCCCTGGAAGAACTGGAGCCTGCCGCTCTATGCAATCCGTAAAGGAAGTCGAAGGCCGAGAGTAAAAACTGGCCTGAACCACATGCCGGATCAATCAGCTTGAGATTTACTGGCGTTCTACGAATTCTTGTTTCTCGATCGGTTTGCGGCAAGAGCCAGCGAGTGAATCGATCATCAATAGTCTTTCCTTTGTCCTGGTCGATTAGAGGTATTGCTGTGTTGGCAATGAGAAAATCTACCACCCAGTCCGGCGTATATAGTTGAGTGAAAGCAATTAGTTCTTCGATGGACAGCTCTTTGTTCGCTGCCTGCGTGGCAGACAAGGCCCGTTTGCGGGCCGCCAGTCCAAGGATTTCGTAAGTGAATCCTATAGACGAAACACTTTCGCCCAAAGCGCGCCAGTTCTCCTCTTTCACAATGCTACGTACTGATGCAATCGATTTCAGATCGGGCGGTGGCAGCGTGTCTTTGATCGGGCAGCAACGTAAGACCATTTCATAGAGACGAAGACAAAAGGAAAGCCAATCGCCGTTGCTGAGTGATGACAATTCTTGCTGGACAAAGGTGCGTCGCTTGCCGAAGATGCTTTGCGGAACGGCCTTAAGTAGACAATGAAAGGCGACAATTAACAATGCTGCGTTCAGTTCACTGTCGCTGAAGCGCTTTCCTTCTTCGACAAAATTTCGCACGAAGACCGATTTGAAGATCTTGAGAGTCAGGTCAACTTGATTGTCACCTGCTTGACTCAAAGATTTCAATTGGCGCTCCGTTTCTAGAGGGACAGTCGCTGATTACACTTTGGCTTTGCCCATGTCGAAGGTAATGGAATGCTTGCGCATGCGATCGAAGGCTTCTTCAATTCGTTCCTTCGGCGCGCACAGGGACAGTCTGAAATAGCCTTCGCCACTGTCGCCATAGGCGTTCCCTGGCGGCACGACAATGCCGGCGCGGTCGAGCATGATAGTGCTGAATTCCTGCGAGGTTAACCCTTCAGGTACCTTCAGCCACATGTAGAAGGTTGCCTTGTTCGGTTTGACCTGCCAGCCCAATTCGCGTAACCGATTGACGGCAAGATCCCTGCGCTCCACGTAGAGATTGTTGCAATAAGCGATATGGTCTTTTGGGCCGTTGAATGCGGCTATCGCGGCCACTTGGATCGCTCTGAAAATATCCGTATCGACGTTTGATTTGATCGTGGCAAGAGCTTTGACTAATTTTGCGTTACCGACTGCGTAGCCGATCCGCCAACCGGTCATGTTGAATGCTTTTGAAAGTGTATGGAGTTCTAGCGTCACATCTTTGGCACCCTTTATTTCGAGAGCGGAAGGTGCCTTGAATCCGTCGAAAGTCATTTCCGGATAAGAGAGATCGTGACAGAAGACTATGTCGTGCTTCTTTGCAAAGGCAACGGCTTTTTCAAAGAAACTCAGATCAGCAACTCCTGCTGTCGGATTATTTGGATAGTTGAGAAGCAAGAGCTTAGCCTTGCTTAGAACACCGGCTGGTATAGCCTCAAGATCCGGCAGAAAATCGTTTTCAGGTTTGAGTGGAAGAGCGTAAGGAGTGCCGCCGGCCAGAAGGGTCGAAGTCTTGTAAACCGGGTAGGCCGGATCGGGAATCAGATTGACGTCGTCTTTGTCGATGAAGGCCATAATTGTGTGGTGCAAGCCCTCTTTCGAACCGATTAGAGAGGTAACTTCGCTATCTGGATCGACGGTGATTCCGAAACGTTCCTGACAGTATTTAGCGGCGGCCTGCTTGTACTCTTTAGTGCCGCCAAAGGGTGGGTAGTGGTGATTGACCGGATTGGCGATAGCTTCTTTCATAGCTGCAACTATATGAGCCGGCGTTGGTTGATCCGGATCGCCTATGCCTAAATTAATTACGTCGACGCCTTTTGCTACGGCCGCTTGCCGCTTTTTATCGATTTCAGCGAAGACATAAGGTGGGATAGACTTGAGTCGCTGTGAAACTTCCATACGGACAAAAACCTCCTAGTCGCTCAACACATTACCATACATTTATCGACAATTATCGACAAGGTTAGCAAGTCTACTTGTCTTGCAGTCTTAGTTAACGATATTCTTTGCCGGTTCGTAAAGGGCGTTCAATTTTGATCGAAACAGCAACAGCTCCGCATGCGCCTTCCAAGCCGACTGCAACGATTGCAGGCTGGCCGCGGCTTGTTCCTTTCCTGCTTGTTGTTTTCGCCAGCTTTGCCATGTTTTTCGGGCAGCTCGGTCAGGTTCCCCTCTTCAATCCAGATGAGGGGCTATACGCCGAACCGGCCAGGGAGATGCTCGATACTGGCGAATACATCACAACGCTTCTCAACTATGACGTGCGTTTCACAAAGCCTCCGCTGTCCATATGGCTGATGGCTCTCAGTTACAAAGTTTTTGGCATTAACGAATTTGCCGCGCGCTTTCCGGGTGCGTTATCGGCGGTTTTGCTGGTGGCAGCCACTTATCTGTTCCTAGCCAGGTTTCTCAATCGAAGATGCGCATTCTTTGCCTCTATGATTCTGATCACATCGCCAATGTGCATCGGTGTGGCTCGCATGGCAATCACCGATATGCCCCTGACTTTGTTCATGTCTGTCGGATTCTTTTCGCTTTTCGCGGCGTTCGAGAGCAAGCGCAAAAGCCTCGTCTGCTTGGGCTATTTCTTGATCGGGCTGGCGGTAATGACCAAAGGACCAGTCGGAGCCCTTTTGCCGGTCATGATCCTGGCTGCTTATCACACCCTGACCGGCACTGTACGCGATGCCATTAAATTCTTCGATATCCGTTTGGGTCTTATCATTATTGCGGCAATCGCCGTGCCTTGGTTTGCCGTGGAAATCTACGTGACCAAGGGTGCCTATTTCAAGGAATTTATTCTGCGCGAAAACTTTGGGCGATTCACCAGTCTAGTAGATTCGCACAAGGGAGCCTGGTGGTATCATCTTGCCGCCATGTTCGGCGGTTTCTTTCCCTGGTCTGTTTTTCTACCTCAGACCATCGTCCTTTCTCTTTTAGCTGCAACAGGAAAAATCAGGCAAAGGTCAATAGCTCAAGCGGATTACCCAGGACCCGACCAGGAGCAAACGCTCAAGAAGATGCGGATTTTCTTTTTGTGTTGGCTATTTATTCCCCTGATCTTTTTCAGTATCAGCGTTTCGAAATTGTTCACCTATACATTGCCCGCTTTTCCGGCGCTTGCTGCCCTCGTTGCCATGGAGCTTGATTGGGCGATCGAGCAAAATCGGCTGAAGCGATTGCTGGTACCCTCTGCTCTCATTGCCCTGTCCTTTGGATTGGCTGCCTTCCTGGCTGGCTATGCCCTTGATCGCATAAGAGAAGCGCCGGTGGAGTTGACTCATACCATCGCCTTGTTCGCTGCTTGCCAGGGTTGTGCAACTTTGTTATGCCTTGCGCTTTTATATTTGGGAAGGAAGCAGCAAGCAATCTTTGCATTTATGGCGACGCTTCTGGTTCTAATCCTTTATTTCGGCTATCAACTTCTGCCTCAAATGTCCAAGGCATTCGAAGGTGATACACCGAGCTATGCGCTCAGAGGGGCGCACTCACAAATGCCTTTCATCCTCTTCGATGTGCGCAAACCCGGGATTCCTTTTTATACGAAGCGAAAAGTCATGCAGCCGGCGGACCGCACCGAACTGGATACGATCCTCATGGCTACAAGAGAAGCTTTGGTAATTACCCAAATACGAGACCTTAAGCAACTCGAACAAGTCCCCGGTCTGACCACGCTTGAAAAGGATGCTCGCTTTGCACTTTTGCGCTGGAAACGAGTTCGCTGAGCTCAATTCCGGATTAGCGTGCTCAATCAGGTTGATAAGGTGTTAGCCTAGGACAGGCTTGCTATTCGGGCCTCTTATCGATAAGATTAAAATGGCTTTAGGCGAAAAGGTAACACCGGTAGTGGAGATGTATATCTGGAGAAAATATGTTTGACGCTTTTCGTTTTTGTAGTTCGGCAGACCCTGGTAGGGAAAAGTTACTAAGCAAATTTGGTTCGCTAGTGGTCACCACTCTTTCTGTCGTTTTGGTATCAGGTTGTGCCCACATCTCAATTCAACCTAAAGACCCACAACTGCTAAGCCTGGAACAATTTGCCCGCGACGTGACCGTGCACTTAAAGAGCGTAGATCCAAAAAACTACGAGCAGTATCAGCATAAGCTCGGGGAAGAAATTACACCGGGAGTGTTGAGACAACTAAGGCAGCGCGGTGACTGTGCGAAAAGTCCAGCCGAAATCAAAGCCAAGGTACAGGCGATGAATAAGGCTAACCAAGCTGCCCTGGTGAAAATAGATACGGCAGAATTTCCGGCAAAGGCAACTGAAACCGGTCTAGTGCCAGTGGAAATTAAGGGATCGGTAATCACCATTGGTGCTGATGGAAAAGAAAGGCCGCCAGCCAAATTTGACCTCTTGTATCTGGTTGGTACTAATAAGGTCAATCACAAGTTCGTCATCGCTTCTATTCAGATCAAACAATAGTTGACGACTAGCTGCCGCCTCTTAAAGCCGGCCCTTGGGCTGGCTCAATTTAGGGCCTGCTTTGTGTCAGAAAAACCGCGGTTTTTCTGACATGGGTGACAGTGGCGGGCTCCCCCTTTGGCCTTTCACTCTTTTTTCAGATCGAAAGCCTAGCCTTGAGTTATGGGAGACTTACGAACCCTTGAGTAATTTCCCCAATGTACGGATAGGCTGGTCATTCTTATACTCTTCTCATTAAGCCAAGGAAGCCCCAGGAATCGGGAGTTAGGGTCATGAAGAGCGTTAACAAAAAAGCCGGAAAATCAGCTAAAGACCTCCTTAATGGCAAGGCGACAATTACTAATGGAAGAGGCGCTGGCAATAGCTTAGACCCGCAGAATGCCGTTCTTGAATCCTCTGCCAACGAGCCGAATTCATGCCCGGACGGCATGTGTCCGGTCACCTGGAAACCCAGGCGGCAGGCTGCCTAATTCAGTCTTTAACCCTATCTCAAAGCTTAAGGCGGTGGCCGGATCGCTTGCCCTTCTGGGTAAATTGGCCTGGGCACTTCTTAATTAAGGATTGTTTGGGTGGCCGAAGCAAAATCCGACGCCGATCCGGATCGTAATTTGGCACGCCCCAGGGAGGGAAGCGTCCTAAATTCTGGCGACTTTGCCAGGCGTATGGGCCAGGTCGACTCTTACGGTGAGGACCTGGAATTAAGCCAAGATTTGGCACCCGGAGCGGTGTTGAGCGGTCGCTATGAGGTCATTTCCGTGATCGGGTCGGGTGGCATGGGTGTGGTCTACAAGGTCAAACAACCCTATTTGCGCAAGTGTTTTGCGCTCAAAACCGTGCGCTCCCCCTATCTTTCCGAACAAGCCATAACCAGATTTCGCAAAGAGGCGAAAGCGGCAGGCGCTCTCGATCACCCCGGACTGATCACCGTCCATGACTTTGGCTTATTAGAAGATGGTCAGCCATTTCTTGTCATGGATTTGATCGCCAGCGGTTCGTTGCTGGACGCCATAAAACAGCATGGGCAGCTACCTCTGGATAGAGTACTCGACATATTTGAGCAAGCCTGTGATGCCCTCATCCATGCTCACCAGCACAAAATCATTCACAGAGATTTGAAACCAGGCAATATCTTGCTGGATAAGGGCGGGGAGGGCAAAGACAGAGTAAAAATCGCTGATTTTGGCGTCGCCAAAATACTGGAGGATGATAGCGGAGCGAGCTTGCGCTTGACCCAAACTGGCGATATGTTGGGCAGTCCGCTCTATATGAGTCCGGAGCAGTGCGCCGGTAAAATCGCCGATGAACGCTCGGATATTTATTCATTAGCCTGCTCGATGTTCGAAGCTTTAGCGGGCCGCCCGCCGTTCCGTGGAGAGTCTGCCCTGGCCACCTTGCTTTTGCATCAGAAAGAACCCCTGCCGAGACTGACCGATGTCTCCGGTAAGTCCTTTCCGGGAAGTCTGGAAGATTTATTTGCCAGGGCTCTGGCCAAGGAACCGGAGCAACGCTACCAGAGCATGATTGAGCTCAAACAGGCACTATCAACTGTGTATGTCGGGGAAGCTCAGAGCAATAGACAAATGACTTTCCGCCGGCGCGAGAAAGTCAAGCCGGTCGAAGAAAAAATGACAGTGCCATTGCCGGTGGTGCTAGCTTCGATCTTGACTGTGATCATCCTGTCTAGCCTGGCGACCTATTGCCTAGCCAAGTTGACGCAGCCTCCCAAACCTCTGATTATCATTTCGCCGCAAAAACCAATCGTTGTAACTAGCGAAAGAATACCTCAAGCCCTTCAAAAAACGACAAAAAGCGGAGGCAAACGTATTTTCCATTTCCCAGAAAACTATTCGATGGGTGCTCTCTTCAAAATGGTTAGAGGAGTGAATTACCCTATCGGAAATGGCAATGCCATTGGCACGGTCGTCGTCCCTGTCGAAGACGAACTACGCTTTCGTCCCAATTGGGCAGTTTGCGAAATACCCTATGCTTTCGATGTTTTTGCAGATGACGATCTGGTCTATTTTGACTTTTCCAATCTGCCGGTCACCGACCAGATCCTGGAGCACATTGGCCATCTTAAAACTTTGCGGGCGGTAAATTTGCAGGCCACGGAGATTACCGATAGAGGTCTCAAATGTCTACTAGGCATGCCACGTTTGGAAGATTTATCCCTAGCCACTACGGACATATCACCTGAGGGTCTGGTCTTAATTGCTCGCATCAAAACGCTTAAGGATCTATCGCTAAACAATGTGCCACTGGATGAGCGCGCCCTGCCATTCTTTCGTGACGCCACCTCTGTGGTCCATATAGCTGTGAGAAACACCGGCATAAACAACGGAGCTCTGGCGGTAATCGGCAAAAACATGAAGAGCCTGGAAGCGCTCACTTTGAACGATAATGACCGTATAACTGAGGATGGATTGAAGTGTCTTGTCACACTACCTCACCTAACGTCCTTGGGCCTTTCCAATTGCAGAGGCATTGATCCTGCTGGCGCTATTACTTATTTGCAATTGATGCCTGCACTTCGCGAATTGCGCTTGGAGCAGCGGGAATGGAAGAAATGGCAGGCGGCTGGCGTACAAGAGAAGCTGCCTAAATGTATCATTTCGCTAGACGAGCCCGGACGGAAAAGACGACTGTCAATCGACTGAGCTCGACCGGCAGGAACTAGCAGTTTTGGGGTAGATAAGCAAAGGACAGCAGTCTTTGGATAGAGAGAGTGGAACAGCCAGTATCCCCGCACAGCTCGGAGAAGCCGGACCGGAAGGGCGGCTTGCCGCCGGGCCGAATAATAGATAATCGCTACGAGGTCGTCTGCCTGGTCGGCTCCGGCGGTATGGGTGCCGTCTACAAGGTAAGGCACCTGGTTCTGCATAAGGATTTAGCTTTGAAAACCTTGCTGACGCGCACCCTCTCCAAGCAGGCGCTCAGGCGTTTTCGCCAGGAAGCCAAAGCCGCTAGTGCTCTTAACCACAAAGGACTGATCAAAGTGTCTGACTTTGGTCTGACCGAAGAAGGTCAGCCTTACATGGTGATGGAATTCGTCGAAGGCGGATCATTGGCTGATGCGATCAGGAAAGAAGGGCAACTATATTTGAGCCGCGTTCTCAATATTTTCGATCAGGCAAGCGATGCTCTTGCGCACGCTCACGAAAAAGGCATTATCCATCGCGACCTGAAGCCAAGCAATATCTTGCTGGAGACTGGGCCGGGCAGTATCGAAAACGTCAAGATCGTGGACTTTGGTGTGGCTAAGATGCTCGAAGACGACAGTGGGGCGGGACTGCGCTTGACGCAGACTGGAGAAGTTTTGGGCAGTCCGCTTTATATGAGTCCAGAGCAGTGCAGCGGCAGTCGTGCCGATCAGCGCTCTGATGTGTATTCCCTGGGTTGCGCCATGTTCGAAGCGCTTACAGGCTGTCCACCACTACAGGGTGAGACAGCTCTCGCTACATTGCTAAAGCATCAGCAGGAAATACCACCAACCCTGACAGAAGGTTCATTGGGACAAAACTTTCCTCCAGAACTGGAGGAAGTGGTCGCCAGGATGCTGGCGAAGCATCCTTCCGAGCGCTATCAGTCAATGCGAGAAGTCAATGACGCCATAAGTTTCTTGAAAGGCACCAGTACTGGTGATAGCAAGCGAGTGCCGGCGAGCTTGCTGCCTGAAGTCAAAGAGAGAAGCCGAACCGTAAAAGTACCAGTTCGGGTTTTCATGACTTTGAGCGTTTTGTCTGTAATTCTTTCAAGCACGGCCACCTTCTTTTATTTGCGCTGGACCGCCAATGCGCCGATAGTTTCTGCTGGCACAAAAGGAGCAGAATTTATCGAGTGGAGGCCTTACTCCCTAGCGGATGGCCCTAAATCGCCTGTCTCTGAAGAAGTTAGTTCAATCAAGGATGGCAAGGAACGGATTATTCAATTCCCCGATAAATTCTCGATGGGCAACCTGTATACATACTCCAAACGGCTTCCCAATCCCAGATCGGCTGGACAGGCGCAAGGGACAAAGAAATTTGCCCAGTCCGAACTGATCGAGCTGAGACCGAGCTGGATTGTCTGTGAAGCACCGCGCTTGTTCGATGGCTTTTCGCCGGACGATTTGCACGAAATCAATTTCCAGAATGTTCCGCCGCTTGATGACGATGTCCTTAAGCACGTTGCCAAGCTAAGAGATTTGCAGTCCCTCAATTTGACCAGTACCAATATTACTGATACCGGGCTTTCCTATCTTCTCGGCCTGCCGAAACTGGAAGATCTGCAAATTTCATCCACGGAGATTACCGGAGAAGGAATTTACAGCTTGACCAAAATGAAATCGTTGCGATCGCTGTGCCTGAATTACTTGACCCTGGACAAGCGGGCCTTTGAGTACTTTCGCAGTAATCCTCCTTTACGATCGTTGGAGCTGAGGTCTTGCGGTTTGGTTGACAATGATCTTGAGGGATTGTCAAACCTCAAGTCTCTAATAATGCTACGACTTCAAGGTAATAGAGGAATTGAGGGGGAGGGGTTAAAATATCTAGCCAGCGACCCCAAGCTGGAATGCCTTGACCTTCGCGACATGGCTGTTGATCCTAGCTATACTCAATATTTGAAAATGATCCCTAATTTGCACCTATTGGGCTTATCAAGAAAATATGTAAGTGCGGACGATATTGCCAGGGTCAAACATGATCTCCCGAAAGTCTCATTAATCTTGGATGCTGAACCTCCGAAGGATGAGCAGGAAATTTTGAGAAATGCTGGACTATGAACGCCTAGGGATTTTTTATCTGGGCCAATCGCCCAGCCAATCGTCGGCTTCAGCAGATTTGCTTTTGTATGATTCAAAAGATCTGCTCACTCATGCTGTTTGTCTTGGTATGACCGGTAGTGGCAAAACGGGATTGTGTCTTAGCCTTATCGAAGAGGCGGCGATCGACGGAATCCCGGTGATTGCTATTGATCCCAAAGGGGACATAAGCAATTTGTTGTTAACTTTTCCAGAGCTTTCCCGGGAGGAATTCCTGCCCTGGATCAATGAAGATGAGGCGCGCCGGCAGGGCTTGAGTCCAGAGCAATTCGCCGACAGCCAGGCGAAATTGTGGCGTACTGGTTTGCAAGAAACATATCAGGGGCCAGCGCGGATCAAGCTGCTTGCTGATAGTGCCGAGTTTTTGATTTATACACCAGGTAGCGCAGCCGGTTTGCCAGTTTCTGTTTTAAGTTCCCTTGATCCACCCAATCGGGCTGGCGACGATCTGGCCGATCACTTCACCGACAAGATTAATCAGTCCACCAGCGCGCTCTTAACCTTGTTGGGAGAAGACATCGATCCGCTCACCAGCAAAGAACATATCCTGGTCGCCAACATCCTTGAGAATGCCTGGAAGGCAGGTCAGTCGCTCACCCTTGCTCAATTGATTGAGCGCATTCAAAAGCCGCCGTTTGATTACATAGGAGCGCTCGATATTGAATCCTTTTTCCCGGCTAAAAAGCGATTCGACCTGGCCGTTTCCTTCAATAACTTATTGGCCGCTCCAACATTTGCCGCCTGGCAAGAAGGTGAACCGCTCGATTTCGGCAAGCTTCTCTACAATGCTTCAGGCAGGCCCAGGGTGCTTATCTTTTCGATTGCCCATTTAAGCGAGAACCAACGGATGTTTTTTGTTACCCTGGCTCTCAATCAATTGATCGATTGGATGCGCGGCCAGTCTGGCACGACCAGTTTGCGCGCCATTTTTTATATGGACGAAATATTCGGCTATTTTCCACCGGTGGCTAATCCACCGGCCAAGCAACCACTATTGACCTTACTCAAGCAGGCGAGGGCTTATGGATTGGGTTTGGTTTTGGCCAGCCAAAATCCGGTTGATCTGGACTATAAAGGCTTGGCCAATGCCGGCACCTGGTTTATCGGTCGTCTTCAGACCGAGCGTGATAAAGCAAGGGTTCTTGAAGGACTGGAGGGAGCTGCCGCCGAGGGTGGTGCTAAGTTCGATCGCCAGGCGATGGAGAGAAAGATCGCCGGGTTGGCCAGCCGGGTATTCCTCGTCAATAATGTGCACCAGGGGGCTCCCGCCGTTTTCAAGACACGCTGGACGCTCTCCTACCTGCGCGGTCCATTGACGCGCGAACAAATCAAAAAGCTGATGGAGCCGCAAAAGCACAGGCAGGCGAGCGGCAAGGATTCGGCACCGCAATTAGAAAAGGTTTCTGCGCCCGCTGAAATGCTTCTGGAAAGACCGACGCTCTCGCCCCAACTTGAGCAGTTTTTCGCGCCAATCACCAAAACAAATGGGGCAAAGGGCCAGGTGTTTTATCAGCCCCGTCTCTTGGCCAGTATCAGCCTCCACTTCCTCGATGCTAAGGCAAAATTGGATTGGTTGGAAACACGAACTTTTCTGGCCTGCTTCCATGAGGAGGGTCTGCCGGTAGATTGGAATGATTCAAAGAGAGTCAATTTGAATATTGCTACCCTGGCAAAACAGCCGGTCAGCGCGGCTCGCTTTGCCAGAGTGCCGCTGGTGGCGGCCAAACCCGAAAACTACAAAAACTTCAGCAAACAATTTCTCGACTGGGTAGTCGGTAGCCAACGCACCTATCTTTTCAAAAGCTCGGCTTTGTCGGAATATTCAAAGCCGAATGAGGGTGAGCGTGAATTTCGCATCAGGCTGACTGCTGCGATCAACGAAGAGCGCGATCAGGCAATTACTCAGCTTAACAAAAAATATGCCGCAAAAATGGCAACTCTGGAAGCGAAAATGGCCGCTGCCCAGGCGAAATTGGACGGGGCGATCGAAAAAGCGAAAGAAGAAGAGGTGCAGTCTGCTGTCTCGATTGGCACAACAGTTCTGGGGGCGATTCTAAGGCGGCGCATCTCGGCTTCAACGATCGACAAAGCTGGCAGCGCCGTGAGGCGCGCCAGCAAATCTGCTCAAAAGCGCGTCGAGGTATCCAGTCAGGAAGAAGCGCTTGCTGCTATAGAACAGGAGCAACAGGCGCTGGAGGCGGAAATTGCTTCTCAGATCAAAGACATTCGCCAACAATTCGACGCCCAATCCCATGCCCTTGAAACCGTCAGCTTCAATCTCAAGAAATCGCAACTGAGTTTGCAGCTTTTTGGCCTGATCTGGTTACCCTATGCACTTTTGGCCGATGGCACGGCGACGCCACTGTCATGAAACCACTTGACTGCTTCTCTCAGCCAAGCAGGGTTGTCTATTCTAGTGGAGCGCCTCTTCTGTTCGCCAGAGCCGACGGACGGTTTGCAGCTGGTTATAATAAGAGCTTGCTCAATGGAACATTGCCGAATCTAAAATGATCCAGTCGATTTATATGCGCCGTGCAGGTCAACAGATCCAGGTACTTTTCCTGGCACTAGTGACGGTGCTGATAATGCAAGCTCCTGCACCTGCCGAACCTAGCAGTTCCTTTTTTCAGACGATCCACCTGGCGCAAGATGGGGTGCTTGACGTAACCGAAAGAATCGATATCGACTTTGCCGATTCGACGCGTCCGGCAATCTACCGAGTTATACCAGTTGATTATCGTACTCTTGATGGAGACTACCATACTGAGGTGAGGATGATCGGCGTTCGCGATCAAGCGGATGCTCCGGTCGATTTTAGCCAGAGCCGCTTGGGCAGCACCCTCAACGTAAGAATTGCCAGACCGGCAAACGAACGGGGTGGACTGCACAGCTATATTTTGCATTATATTGTTCGTCGCGCCGTCTGCATTTCCGAGAGGGCCCAGGTGTGTTTTAGCGCCACCGGGGATGCCTGGCCTATGCCTATCCGGGAGGCGACCCTCAATGTTGTTCTGCCGCCAAACGTCAACCCGAATGAGGTGAGCGTGCGTGGTTATCTTGGTGGCAACGGTAATCAGTCAGGCGCAGCCAAGTCGATTTTGAGCGAGGCAACGGCAAGCATTTCTATGCTTCGCGTCAACAATGTTAAGCCGGGGCAGGAATTGTACTTGCTTATCAGCTTGCCCAAGAGTGCAATAAAAGAGGTAGGCGTAGCTGAGACCGTGCGCTGGTTTTTGGCTGACTGGTGGCCGGCTGTCCTCATTGCTCTTTTGACACTTCTCGGTTTAGGCGCGGTATTCTGGGTTTGCGGGCGAGACAGCCTGCCACTGCAGGCAATATCACTATCGCCAGCGCCGCCGGCAAACCTTTCGCCTGCGGAAGTGGGAGCGTTAGTCGACGAGCGTTGTGATATGCACGAAATTAGTTCCAGCCTGGTTGATCTGGCGGTCAGGGGTTTTATCAAGATCGAAGAAATCCAAGCAGATGGTTTCGTATCGCTTTCCAATAAGGACTACCTGTTGACCGGCCTGAAAGCGTTTGATGATCCCCAACTTGCTACGCACGAACGTCTTTTACTTAAATCTATCTTTGCTTCCGCCAATGGCAAAACCCCGCCGGTGAGCCGACTTTCCGATCTTAAGGGGAAGTTCTACGAGCATCTATCGGCGATCAAGCAGGCTGTTTATGCCGATCTCACCAGCAAAGGAAAGTTCACATGCAGTCCCGATGAGGTTGGGAAGTCGTACTACGCAGGCGGCATTGCCATAGCGGTAGTTGGTGTGGTCATCTCGCTCGCCTTGAAGCAGTCGGGCTCTTTATGGCCGGCGGTCGGTAACGGGCTTGTGATCTCAGGCTTGTTGGTTCTCTTGTTTGCTCCCCTGATGAAAGCCCGTACTGTTTTCGGCTCGCTGGCCCTGGCTCAAGCGAAGGCCCTTGAGCGTTTTATGCTGACGGCTGCTTGGAACGGTTTGCCAGACAACGCCGGCGCTGACCCGGCCACGTTTGAGCGCTTGTTGCCCTACGCAATGGTACTAGGAGTTTCGGACAAATGGGCCGAGGCTTTCCACGGGCTGCTCAAAGAGCCACCGAATTGGTATCGGCCCCAGAAGGCGTCGCCTGATTTTTCTTCCGAGCAGTTTGTCAGCGACTTGGGTAACGGTATGAGGACGGTGGAGCGAATACTTTCTGCCAGGGATGATTAGTGGTAGGCGGCTTAAATTCGTTTTCTCTTATGGACGTTTGGGGGAAGTAGAGAATTGTCTTAGAGCTGGGAATAACGTCTATGGCATTTGGTCGCGTGGTAAGAACTATTAGGTATAAGCAGTTGAGGATAGGAAAGTTTATGCGAACGTTGAGGTTTTTTCCTGGTTTAGCTTTTGCGCTGGGGCTAATCGCTTTAGCAGTGCTAGTCGCCACACCGGCTTTTGCTGTAGGCGACGATACCGGCTCCACTGGCTCGGTGACGATCACCAAGCATGCCAATGAAGCAGCCAAGGCGTTTGCCAAACAGGACTACGCAACCGCTAAGTACGAATACAGGCAAGCAATCGGGCTCAGTCCAACCACTATCGAGTTCTACTTTGGTCTTTACGATACATGCGTTCAGGCGAAAGATTGGCCTGAAGTAGCCTTCGCCCTCGAAAAAATATTTGAACTGGATCCCTCCAAGAAGAAGCTCTTAGGCGCCCAGTACGGAGAAGCGCTCTATCACTGCAAGCGATATGAGGAAGCCGTTCCAGTTCTCAAACAGGCTCTCAAAGATGCCGATTTGCCTCAACCGAAAATGGCTTTGACGGTGCCTATCCCGAGCGTACCGGCGGAAACTCCAGTAAAGGCGGCGCCCACTACTACCCCACAAACGATCGCCTCAGCCGATACTACCGGCCAGGCACCTGTGCAAGTAGCGGTTGGCACGAACAATGCAGTAGCTGCAACTACTCCCTTGTTCAATAAAGAACCGGTCGCTCCTCTGAATATAAATGAGGGGACTCTCGGTGGTTTCAGCAAGTCCTTCGAAAATGCCTGCCACTCAGAATGCATTGTTATAGCTGAGTACCGTGGCTATGAAGATAACGGCGACATCACCTTCAATCACCCGCCGCGGGCCAACTACCACATCACCAAAATTCTCAAGGGACCGCCTTTGAATAAGGATATGCCGATTCGCTATGAATTCCACGATCGGGCCAAATGCGAAATGCCAAGCGGCTGGAAGTTCGGTGCTGATAAAATGCCGGAGAAGGGTAGTCAATGGATTATCTTCATCCAGAACGCCGTTCCCAGAGATCGCATGTTCGACACATTCCAAGGTGCTTACGGCAGACAGCCAGCCACGGAAGAGAACCTGAATAAGGTATATGGGCTTCTGGAGGCGTCCTCAAATCGATGACATTTGCGAGCAGATACCTGGAGGTTTGTTTTTAATGTCCGAAAAACGTTGTAACTGTCTAACGCTGGCCTTCGTCATTGTTTGTTTCCAGTCGGTGGCTTCGCAGGCGAGCTTCGCTGTGAACCCGGAAGTCCTCGGCAAGAAAATCATGATCCACGAATGCCTGAAGAACATCTATGTAGCTCAACGCCGTGAGCTGGATGCGATCGCCGAGTTCAATGCATTACTCGGTCTGGATCCGAATAATGCTAAGCTGCACTTCGAGTATGGTAACTTTCTGGCTCAGTCACAGAAGACTGGCCCAGCAGCGGCTCAATATCAGATCGCAGCCAGATTGCAACCAGGCGTAGCAGAATACCAGGGTGGACTGGGCAATGGCTTCATGTACACGAAGCGGTATGGTATGGCCGTGGCTGCCTATACGCGAGCCTGCCAATTGGGTGGCAGGTACCAGCAACAGCTGCAATTGGCCCAGCAATACGACGCGCAACAGAAGCAAATGCAGCAGTACGAGAAGAAAGTAGAACAGAAAAAGGAAGAGGAAGAAGAATAGTTCTTCCGGTGCGGCCTGGACATCGCTATTGTCTAATAAAGGCCGGTGGCTGCGTCGACTTAGCCTAGAACTTTTTTGTCGTCTTGCGGGGATTCTCCCAGTGCAATTCTTCCATGGCCTCATCAAAGCCAACCCGGCTGCGACTGCAGTAGTTGAGAGCGATGATGCATTGCTCAACTTTCATCAAGTTATCTTTCACCAGGTGGCCGCAAATTATGGCGGCTTGCATGGTTTTACTATCGACCTTGCCGGCTGCTTGCAAGATGTTGCGCATGTCTCCACCATGCTTTTTGCGCACTTCGTTGGCTGTCTTGATGTCGTCTTCGGTGAGCAAACTCGACTTGATCAAAAGGTCGAAAGCCTGCCGCAGTTCGATTACTTGCGGTGAAGGGGGTGCCTGCGCTGCTGCTGGTGCAGCTGGCTGGCCAGGCTGAGGTTGAACCTTAGCAGGCTCGCTCCTCGCCGCTTCGCTCTTGCCACCAGCTTTGTTGGCAACGAAATCAGACGGGTCGATATAGTCTTCGATTGCCGCTCCCATCGAGAAAAAGAGCTTGAGGATTTCCGGTGCCCGACTACTTGTTAATCGCCCAGCCCGCACTAAATCTTGAATCTTGAGGGCGGCTTGCAGAGTTGGTTCAGTAATCAACTCTGCTTCAGTAAGCAATGTACCAATAGTGATGTTAGGCCGCTTCTGGAGAAGATTCATATCAATTGGCAGGCCGCCCTGTGCTGCTTGAGGATTCACCGCTGGAGTAGGCGACGGTGCCGCCGGCGACGGTGGTTGGACAGTGGGTGACTGAGCGGCTGCCGGTTGACCAGGGGGGACTTGCGGCCAAGTTCCCGAACTTTGCGCAACCGAAGGATATGGCTGTGGTGGCGGCGGGTAGCCTTGTTGTGCCGGGGCTGGATAGCCAGGGGGATAGCCTGCCGCCGGATAGCCGGGCGGCGCTGGATAGGGCATCGGATATGGCATCGGTGCCGGGTAACCGTAGGGATAGGGCGGCGGGTAAGGATTCATCCCCGGGGGTTGCGGCGGCGCCGCTGCCGATATATTGGGATCGCTAGCGGTGGCTGTATCGACTTTGGGCGGAGTAGCCTCTTCCGCAGGGGGCTCCTCGTGTGGTTTCAAATCCTCAGGAATCTGCGATGTGCTTTGCGGATCGGTGACCATAGCCACCATGTCATACATCAACGGTATATCAGAAGGCGCCCAGGGTGTGCTCCATAATGCTCTGGATTCCAGCTCGTTTTCTTCGTAGAGGCTCCAGATCGCGATCGTTGATGAGTGATCCATGCGCACCGTTAAGATGAAGCGCTGCGACGGTTTGTTTGTGGTCCAGGGCAATTCGATCGTGCAGCCTCGCTTTTCGTCTGCATCCTTGAGCAGATCCCGAATGCCTGATAAGGGACGCAGGGCAGACTCTGTTGGTAAACGCAAACGGCTGGGGCCTACGTTTTCCTCAGGCGAATTATTGCTTGCCGACTTTCTATTTTTGCCTATTAATGCCATGTCACCCTATTCGACGCGGTGAATTTGCTCGGAAAGGCAGCCTTACTTCAACTGCATTTTACAAGGACTGAGGGCAACGATCCCGCCTACTGGTTCACAAGGATATTATTTGCCACCCGCCTGTGATTTAAACCTATCGCTCAGGCTGGTCGGCTTATTTTCATAGCATGCCCAGCCTGAGCTGATTCATATCCTCCTAAAGCGGCGCGCCACTGGTGCGCCCAGACACGCTTGAGAGCCCTCATACTGATTTTGGCCCCTTGAAATTGGCCTTAAGCCCTTGCCAACAGTCCCGATAGTCGCTTTGGCGATGACTTGTGGTCAGGGCGAAGGTCGTCGGTTGAAAAACCAGCGAGCTTTCGAACATAAAGGCCATGGTCTCCTCGATTTTTAGAGGAGTTAGTTTTGCCTTGATCGCCTTTTCATAGGCCTGGCTGTCTGGACCGTGGGCCGACATGCGATTATGCAAGCTGCCTCCTCCGCAGACAAAACCGCCTTCTTTCGCCTCGTAGGCGCCACTTATTAAGCCCATATATTCACTCATGCAATTGCGGTGGAAATAGGCCGGTCTGAAGGTATGTTCGGCTACCGCCCAGCGCGGCGGGAAGATGACAAAGTCGACATTGGCCAGTCCTGGATATTCCGACGGCGAGGTGAGCACCGTATAGATCGAGGGATCACAATGATCGAAGCTGACCGTATTGATCACCTGGAAGCGGCTTAAGTCGTACTTGTAAGGAGCGTAATTGCCGTGCCAGGCCACGACATCAAGCGGTGAGTGATTGAGCTTAGCGCTGAAAAAGCTTCCCTGCAATTTGGTCCATAGCTCAAAGTCGCCGGATTTTTCTTCATAGCTGGCTTTGGGAATCAGGAAGTCGCGCGGGTTAGCCAGACCGTTGGCGCCAATTGGTCCCAATTCAGGCAGGCGCAGTGGCGGACCATAGTTTTCCAAGATATATCCCCGTGCCGATTTCTCCGTCAAATGAACTTGAAATTTGACGCCGGTGGGCAGGACGGCAATTTCGCCTGGAGAGACGCCCATGGTACCGAATTCGGTGCGCAAGTGCAGTCCGCCCAGTTCAGGAACGAGCAGCATTTCGCCGTCGGCATTGAGGAAAAATCTCTTTTCCATGGAACGATTGGCCCGGTAAATGTGCACGGCGCAACCACGAATACTGGCAAAATCACCGTTGCCGGCCATGGTCACTACACCGTCGAGAAAATCGAGAGGTTCGTCGGGAATGTCGATTGGACTCCAGCGCAATTGTTCCGGTGTAGCAGTTGCCTTAAATGGTCTACCTAAAAAAAACGGGTGGGAACGCTGCACATAGGCGCCATGGATAACCGAAGGGCGAATGCGGTACAACCAGCTTCGCTGATTTTCCGCGCGGCTGGTCATGAAAGAAGTGCCGCTCAGTTGCTCGGCATAAAGACCATGAGCGACTGCTTGCGGCGAGTTCTGCCCGACCGGTAAAGTGTCTGGTTCTGCCTCGCTGGCAAAATGATTAGCAAAACCGCTTTGATAATCTATAGACGTGGCGACCGCCGCTTTCTTAGTCATTGCCTGGAGCGCACACCTGATTTCAACCGGCTATTGTTTGGAAAATATCGCCTGAGCTTGACTTTCCAGCTTAGCGGCCTCAGACTCTCTGCCTGCCGCTCGTAAGAGTTTAGCGTAGTTTTGCAGAATCATCACCAGGTCTTTGTGGAAGTGGCCACCGATTTTTTTCTTCAGATCGAGTGCCCTTTGATAAAGCGGTTCAGCCTCTTGTAACTTGCCTTGCTGTCTCAAGCAGTTGGCTAAGTTATTGAGACTGGTGACCACCTTGCCGTCCATCG
>PSRH01000145.1 GCA_003175915.1 Candidatus Melainabacteria bacterium
TGCCCCGGTTTGATATCTTGCAAGTAAACATGCCATACCTGGTGGTTATATTCCGGTAGGTGGATCGTCTCGGACTCGCTCTGGTCCTCGGGAGAATCAAAGAGACATAATTCGACCCTTGTGGCGTTTTCTGAAAAAAGGGCGAAGTTAACGCCAAGACCATCCCAGGTAGCTCCTAGGGGATACGGTTGGCCGGGCAGGATGCGCATAGAAACAGCTTTCTTGGAAACTTGTAGTTCGGATGACCAGATAATCTATAGGTATGCACTGTATATGGTATCACAGAGATGCAAAGGGACGACCCAAATTAAATCGCATTGTCAACAGCGTTTTACCTAGTGAACGCGGGTTCGTACCGGGCATAACAGGAGAGCAGCGTGGAACCAAGGTATCAAGTTTTCAGTCTATATCAATTGGCGAGCGCGTCGCATATAGAAGGCATATTCGAGATTAAACGGACGGATCGGAATTATGAATTACAAGCTATGTTCCAGGTGTAAGTTTCGCGTACCGGCTACGTTCAGGAGCTGTCATGTCTGCGGTAATGACAGCTGGTTGAGAGATCGGGCCAGAATACAGTCGAGTATATCGGTTGGAGCGAAAGATGCTAATCTTCTTGCTAGGTTTAAGCGTATCGTCGCAGATATCTCCTTCGTAGGAACAGATATGAATCGCCGGAAAAAGCATAGGCCATCAGTCGAGCTTGCTTATCAAAAGCCAGTAGAATCGACTATCCCAACCAGCAACTATGTTGGAAATAGGTTTCAGGAGGCGGAATCTGCCCCCGTCAAGCGCCAAGAATTGTGGAACGACAAGTCCGAGAAGGAAATTTCTCAACTCAAAGAAGAGATTGAAGAGCTGTCAACATGGTTTCGCAATTATGGCAGCGAAGGCCTATTGACGAATCGTGGATAATTCGTATTTTCGTATTCCGATGGTTGCCAGGCTCATGTCAGTCAACAAGCCCTTGTTTGGCTAAAACCCTAGGCGGATTTTTCTTCGAGGTCAGTCGACTTTTCTTTGCACTCGTTCCGTGCCTGATCTAGTTCGCAGGAGAACTGGGCTGCTTCTGTCGAACCCGCCAGAGCTGCAGTGGAAGTGGTGCCACCGCATATAGTGTTGAGCACTTTATCGAAGTAACCGGTACCCACCTCGCGCTGGTGTCTGACCGCTGAATAGCCGTCTTGCTGGCGAGCAAACTCTTCTTCTTGCAGTCTTACGTACGCAGGCATCCCCTCTTCTGTAAAACCTTCAGCCAATTTGAACGCTGTCAAATTGACAGCATGCCAACCGGCCAAGGTAATGAATTGATATTTGTAGCCGAGGACGGCCAGTTTCTTGTTGAAGTTTGCAATCTCACGGTCGTCCAAGTGCTTTTTCCAGTTAAAGGAAGGCGAACAGTTGTAGGCCAAAAACTTTCCGGGAAATTGAGCATGAATGGCTTTAGCAAATGCTTCGGCTTGCTCCAAATCGGGTGTCGCCGTCTCGAACCAAAGCATATCGGCATACGGAGCGTATGAAAGGGCGCGGGTGATCGCTGCTTCAATCCCTTCTCTGACTCGATAATAGCCTTCTTCGGTGCGGTTTCCAAAGATGAAATGTTTATCTCGAGGGTCAATATCCGAAGTTAATAATGTTGCGCCCAGAGCGTCGGTGCGGGCGATTAACATGGTAGGCACGTCCAGTACGTCCGCGGCCAGACGGGCTGCTATCAGGGTCTTGATAAACTGTGAAGTAGGCACGAGGACTTTACCCCCCATGTGCCCGCATTTTTTCTCGGCGGCCAATTGATCCTCAAAATGAACGCCGGCAGCGCCAGCTTCGATCATGGCTTTCATTAATTCAAAGGCGTGTAAGGGACCGCCGAATCCAGCTTCGGCGTCTGCGACGATGGGAGCGTACCAGTTGATCTCCCGATTGCCCTCAGCGCAGTGAATTTGATCAGTACGAGTAAGGGCATTATTTATGCGTCGCACGAGATTGGGAACGCTATTGGAAGGATAAAGACTTTGGTCGGGATAGGTTTGTCCAGACAAATTGCCGTCTGCTGCTACCTGCCAGCCGCTCATATAGATTGATTGCAATCCGGCTTTGACCATTTGCACCGCCTGTGAACCGGTGAAGGCGCCCAAGCTACTTACGAAGGGCTCTGTATTTAGCAAATTCCAAAGCCGCTCCGCGCCGTGCTTCGCTAAGGTGTACTCAACTTTGATCGATGGTCTCAAATTGAGAACATCCTCGGGCAAATAGTCCCGACGTATACCCTTCCAACGTTTATCGGCTTGCCACCGCGTCGTAAGCTCAGCGGCTTCATTGCCCAGGTGCGCAGTCATCTAAGTTACCTCCCATTTTTTGATATGCCTTCTCTGCCTGTTATTACTGTTTTAAATACCGGTAGGCAGGGATTGTCATGAATTCAACGAATGTTTTATTTTCGACCAGTCCGTCAAGTATTTCTTTCGCTTCATTGAATCGTCCTGGAGCAGTTGCGGTCAATTTGGCAAGGAGCGCATCTCGCCGCGTTCGATAATCAGCTAGGGTGATTAGCTGGCCATTGTTGAGGCGCGCCTTGTTATTTATCCACTGCCACAGTTGAGCCCGCGCGATTTCGGCCGTGGCAGCGTCTTCCATCAAGTTGTAGATTGCTGCGGCACCGATGCCACGCAACCACGATTCAATGTACTGGAGCGCAACATCGATATTGCTATTTAGTCCGCTATCCGTGATTTCAGCAGCTGGTATTTTTGTGTTGAGTAATTCCGCTGCGCTTACCGTTACTTTTTCAATTTGTTTGTCTTTCTGATGTGGTTCTTTGCCAAGGACCTTGTCGAATACTTCTTTAGCCACTGGTACTAGATCAGGGTGTGCCACCCAGGTGCCATCAAAGCCCAGGTGAGCTTCGCGTTCTTTGTCCTCGTGCACTTTGGCGATGGCCACTTTGTTGATCTCTATGTCCTTGCGGCTGGGAATGAAAGCGGCCATGCCCCCCATAGCGTGAGCGCCACGGTCATGGCAAGTTTTGACGAGCAATTGGCAATAGGCTTTCATGAAGGGAACGTTCATCGTTACCTGGGCACGATCGGGCAATAAAAATTCAGACTGATTGCTGAACTTCTTGATCATGCTGAAGATGTAGTCCCACCTGCCTGCATTTAGCCCGGCAGCATGGTCCTTTAGCTCGTAAAGGATTTCCTCCATTTCAAATGCGGCCAAAATTGTTTCAATCAAGACGGTGGCGCGTACGGTGCCGCGTGGAATCTTAAGCGTATCCTGGGCGAAGTTGAATACATCGTTCCAAAGCCTTGCTTCCAGGTGACTTTCCAGTTTCGGTAGGTAGAAGTATGGACCACTGCCGCGCCTAATCAATTCGTTGGCGTTGTGAAAGAAATAAAGTCCGAAGTCGAAGAGGCTGGCTGACATCGGCTTCCCATCCACCTTCACATGGTTTTCGTAAAGATGCCAGCCACGCGGACGCACAACCAGTGTAGCAACGGCATCGTTTAGCTTGTAGTTTTTACCTTCCGGACTTACGAAACTGAGCTGGTGCCGGACGGCTTCCTTTAGATTTACTTGACCTTGAATAATGTTTTCCCATGTGGGGGAAAGAGAATCTTCGAAATCAGCCATGAAGACATTCGCACCAGAATTGAGTGCATTGATCATCATTTTTTTCTCAACAGGTCCAGTGATTTCGACGCGTCGATCCTGAAGATCAGGAGGAGCGTCCGTCACTTTCCAGTTGGCAGCACGGATCGCCTGTGTTTCCTTCAAAAAATCTGGTTTTGCGCCCCGATCGATTTCTGCCTGTCGTTTGATTCTTTGACTGAGCAAACTCTCTCTAGCTGAGTTGAATCGGTTCTGCAGGCTGGTAAGAAATGCCAATGCATCATCCGTTAGAACTTCTTTGCTGAGCGCATCAATTTTGCCCGAAACCTCCAATCCTTTTAGCGTCTGGGTCATTTCGAGATTTTCTCCTCAGGGATAAGGGTCGCTGCTACAAGCTATTGGCAGCGTCTACCTCTAGCATTGCATGTCAAGGGACGTCGATGACCTCGGTTTTGTAGCCTCGAATTCACTTTTGCCGCTTTTTTGTAATGTCTCTTAACGATTGCCAGGGTCCTGGCGGGCCTAGAGACTGATAAAGCGAGTTCATTCCAGGTCGATGCTATTAACTTGACACCGTATTCAATGCCTCCTTGCTCTAGTTGAAAGAGATCGAGAATCCATTCTGTAGGGGCGGCTTTAGCCGCCCGTATTTCGAATTAGCGGGACGTTTTAGCGTCCCCTCTAACAACCTGTGATCTGTGGATGATTGGGCTAGAACAGGGCTCCGCGACGTTAGAATGTTTTCTGTCTTTAGCGACTCTGGTTAAGGTTCAATTGTTAAACTAATCGAGGCGGACTGTTGACGACCGCGGGGGAAAGACAAATGGCATTTGCGAAGGCTGCTAAAGTCGGTGAGATCGGCGAAGGAACCTGTAAGGCCGTCATAGTTAACGGCAAGAAGCTCGCTCTCTATAAGGTTTCGGGCAAATTCTACGCCACCGCTGATCTGTGCAATCACCGCGGTGGTCCCTTATCCGAGGGATCTTTGAGTGCTAACGAAATCACCTGCCCGTGGCATGGAGGAAAGTTTGATGTTTGTACCGGGGCCCCTATGGGCGGTCCGGTCCATAAAAATATCGAGATCTTTCCTGTCCGGGTGGAAGGCGACGATGTTGAAATTGACGTTGAAGATTAGGCCGCGGTACCAGTAGTAGTCCGTACCGGATACCAGGTCCTGCCACCACTTCTGGATATGATGCAGAAGTGAGTTTTGAAAAGCAGAACATTACTATCCACGTCCTTTGAATTGCCTTGATTGCCGGTCAACACAGCAAACGCTTTGCGCTCTGGCTTGTGGTATTTTCTTTTCATTAGCGCGTTCCTTTGTTTGACAGATTTCCGGGCGGCACTTGAGATTAAAAGGTCAATTCCCTAAGGCCTCAATGCCATCCTATTCGACACCGCGGCGTTGCGTAATCCAGCAATAACGTTATCCAGCTTTATCGGTAGCCTGATAACCTCACGCTCACCCTGGCTGACTCTATATAGGCCGGATAGCTTTTAGGGCTCTGATTGACGGGTTCTTCATTAGCGGGCGGCTAATAGAGC
>PSRH01000139.1 GCA_003175915.1 Candidatus Melainabacteria bacterium
GATTGAAGCTGCGAAAGGTTTTAGTCCTTCACAAGAAGTCGACTTTTCAACTTCAGGCGCTCGAACATCGCGAACGCCGTTTCGTGAGGCTGCTTGAACAAGGTCACGAGGCTGTAACGCGCGTCAAGCAGGCGCACTCCGAGCATCTAGATACCCTGGAATTGTTGGAGGCGGAGCTGAGGCGCCGCCAGGTCGAATACAGGGTTGTCGCCCGCTCCCGGCTCACTGAACCGGTGGCAGGCATCGATTTGCTTATTTCCGTTGGTGGAGACGGAACCTTTCTGGATGCTTCGCATTTCTTGGACGACGTACCGATTTTAGGAACAAATTCATCTCGCTCCTCCAGTTTCGGTCATTTGTGCGCTGCCGACGAAAAGAATATCGGCTCGGTGCTTGACGAAATTGAATCAGGAGCCAGGCAACCAAGCCAA
The DNA here is from genome assembly GCA_003175915.1 of Candidatus Melainabacteria bacterium. GTDB lineage: Bacteria > Cyanobacteriota > Vampirovibrionia > Obscuribacterales > Obscuribacteraceae > PSRH01. Next base: position 432 of record PSRH01000139.1, read on the forward strand.
TTGATGCGGCTGGAGCTTTATCTCAATGGCGAGCCATTAGCCGAGTTGTGCTTAAACGAAGTATTGATCGCCCACAATCACCCGGCAGCAACCAGCCGCTATTTCATTGTCATAGGTGGCCAAAAGGAAGAACAACGCTCCTCCGGCGTCTGGATCGGTACGGCAACTGGCTCGACCGGCTCAATCAGGTCGGCCGGCGGTGACGTTTTGCCAATTACTGACAAGCGCGTCCAGTATCTGGTCCGTGAACCGTGCCTGAGGCCCGGAGAGGAGTGGCAGCACCTGCGCGGCATCATCGACGGCAAAGAACCGATAAAGTTCATCTCGCAAATGAGGACAGGCGGTATCTTTGTAGATGGACCGCACATCAACTATCAATTTTATTTAGGCGACGAGTTAGTGATAAAACCGAGCACGAAATTCTTGAACGCCTATGTTCCCGAGAAGGTCAATGACATTTTCATTTAAACGAAGTGCTAAAAATAGCTTCTCTATCAGGTAAGTCAAGGTGACTATAACTGATTCTCGATCGAGTACATCACCACTGGCATTGCTGACAGGAAAAGTCAGCGCTCGGGCAATTCGCCTTTTCAAAGCAGGCATGGGTTCCAATTTACCCGGCCGGCTGGCCCGGCAATTGTCTCCCAACATACTGATGGAACTATCCAGCCAAACTCGCTTGGGCGCAGTGGCTGTCACAGGTACAAATGGTAAGAGCACAACCAGCGGAATTCTCTCTTCCATCCTGAGAATGGCCGGCTACAAGCTTATTCACAACAAGCAAGGTGCCAACCTGGTCACCGGCATAACAGCGTCTTTAATCGAGGCGGCCGACTGGAAGGGGCGCATAGATGCAGACTATGGTCTCTTCGAAATTGATGAGGCGGCACTGCCAGTAGTTGCACACGAGATTAAGTTAAAGGCAGTACTAGTTACCAATCTGTTTCGCGATCAGCTAGACCGCTTCGGAGAACTCGATACAACAGCGCGATTGATCGCTAAAGGTATAACTGAAAATAATTCGAAGGCCATCCTCAATGCTGATGATCCCAATGTCAGTCAACTGGTCTCTCAAAAGGATCGGCTCTTCTATGGTATCGAGCTCGGTAAAGATGCAGAACCTTCAGAAAAGCAATTGGCGGAGCTTTCCTACTGCTCAGAATGCGGCAGCGAAATCGCCTATAGAAGCGTCACTTACGGCCAGCTAGGCAACTGGTACTGCCCACAGTGCGGCCATAAAAGGCCGCCTCTGGATATTTACGCCAGCGAAATAAACCTCTTTCCATCATCATCGACTTTTGTACTACACAAGGAACTTCTCTGGCTGCCGGTCGAACTCCGCCTACCGGGGCTATTCAATATCTACAATGCTGTGGCGGCCGCGGCCGCTGCTTCGATGCTGGGCGTTTCACTGGAGACCATAAAGGACGGGATTAAGGACTACTCCACTCTATTCGGGCGCTCTGAACTTATTAGTCTATCTGGCAAGAAAGTCTTGATTCAGTTGATCAAGAATCCCGCTGGGGCAACCCAGACGATCCGCGCCGTAACCCAAGCCAAGGATGTCAATATAGTCATCGCTATAAATGATAATCTCGCCGACGGTCGCGACATATCCTGGCTGTGGGACGCAGAATTCGAGCCCCTAGGCACAATAAAGGGCAATTTTGTTGTGAGCGGTCAGCGCGCCGAGGATATGGCACTGAGGCTCAAATATGCCGGAGTCGAACCGACCAGAATTACCTGTATTCCCTCGCTGGAGACGGCTTTGAAATCAGCACTCAACTCGACCAGCGCCGACTCAATGTTATGGGTTCTGCCCACCTACACCTGTCTGCTTGAATTGCAAAAACTGCTTAAGCGATTCGGCGTTAGTTTATCTGGAACTTGAGTTCACAGATATCAGGCCTCCTAGCCCTTCGTCGGAACCCTGGTGGAGGTATTGAGTTTACTCTCCATGTCATCAAGCTCCTTGAGCCTGGCTTTGAGCAACTGACCGGGCAGCTTACCCTGTTTCTCTAACTTGTGGCGGTTAATTTCTCCCTCCACTTGCAAGCGCATCGTATCGATCACTGCCGTGCCACTGCCCACGATGCCTAAGACACCGGCGGCAAATAGATTGGAGTTGGTTGCTCTGGTACTGGTGAGGCTCTTGGTATTATATCTCTTACCCACGACGTTATAGAGCGCTCCGGAAGCAATCTTGGTGCCACCAATAAAGAAGCCGGAGGCGATGTTTTGCGTAGCGACCAGTCGTGCTTTCCTGGTTGTCGACAGGGAAGCCTGCAGCTCTTCCTGGAAGCCCTGATCGGAAAGGTGATAGACAGCAGCTCGTTCTATGGGCGCCCGTACCTGATCCGGCGAACACTTTCCTTCAGCACACAATTTCTCAAGCGCCGCTTGATCGGCTTCCAGGATGGCGATCTCTTTCACCTCGACATCCTTAGATACCGGCGAGACTACACGTCTGTGGAATTCGGCTGCCAACTTGCCGATGCCGCGGCTGGCTAGCGGTGCCGCTACAGTAAGCGCACCGGAAATATCAAACAGGACACCTGCTCTGTTATTCCAGACGCGCCGGTGCTTGTGCAAAGACATATAAGCAAAGAAGCTGCCGATGGCGCTTGTCGTATATTTGCATAGATCGAAGAAGTAAAGTGATTGTTGAAAGGCCATGAATCTTCTCTGACCAATGTGAAATCTCGAATACTCATACAATCCCAGATCACGCATGTCTTTGAGAACCTTGCCTTCCGCCACGTCTACTTCCACATGTGCCTGCAATAGCGGAGCCGACTGCTCGATTTTGGTGAGGGCATCGCGTTCAGCCATAAGCTTGTTGATCTCATCCTTCAGCGCAAGAACGTGGTTGCGGGCAGTGCGAGGCGAAAAGCCCATTCTGGCAGCTTCCCAATCGTGATACTCGTTCACCCCGAATTCGAAGGCAGCGCCAGAGGCACCAATAATGGAGCCGATCATACCAATTGCATTACCCATGCCAACGCGATTGTTGGAGACATGGGTCGGACGGTGCAGGTGCGCGCCCCGTTCGCCCACATTGTTTATTGACCCAGCCAGGTTCATGCCAAAATTGGCTTCCTGAAAAACAGCGTAGCGCCATCCTTTCCAGCGCCCCTGTTTGCTGACATTTTGCTTAAAGTGGATATTGAATCTTTCCAGTTCGATCAACTTAAGTATGATCTGGCGAGTCAGATCGTCCACCCGGCTAAGCGCCGTTTCCGGATCGGTTGCATCAATGCGCGCCTTAAGAGTGGCGTCCTGGTCTGTTGAAGCAAGCGAAGGCAAATCAGCGGCAGCCAATAGGATAGTTCTGCCTGCCTCGTCAATGACGTCCTCATTCGTGCCGGGATCAAGCGGAGCTTGCTTCGCTGTTCGACTGAACAACTGGGGCTCGGCCAAATTTGTCGTTGCTAATTGAGATGGCTGATTTTCTGTTTGCCTTGGCACTTGGCCGTCTAATGCTAAAGCAAAAGTATTGGACTGCAAGATCGTCGAGACGGCGATCAACAATGCGGAAATTTTCTTAGATGTCACTTTGAATAACCCTTGGCTACCAGTTTTTTGGAGGATAGAAATAAACAAAGAGACCCAGCGATGAGGTCTCAGTCCAGCATTCATATTGCTGACATCGAGACTATCAACCTATTGTGATGAGAGCGTGATCAAGGCCGACCAGCTCGATTTACCTGTGGAAATCATCGCATTACAACCCGTTCTGAGCCCAGACCAGTCCGGCGGCTCCATACCTTAGCGGTTTACGCTTCTTCGCAAAGTAGTGTAACCACTCGGCTACCGAGAAAGCCCTAGATTTGCACATTGTCTCATTGAAGTTCTTTTAGCAGAGCATCATGGCGAGCCGGTCAGCACGGCGCCTGCCGGCACTAACGGTAGGAACCGCGATTGCCGCATGGAGATGACCGATTTTGGGAACAAAGGATTGTGGTGAACCAATCGTTCGACTTAGATTAGCTAAAAATGCGACAAGACCCAGTAGATTCATGGATCGATAATTCAATTAGCTTTGCTTGCCCGGCAATTCTGATGATAAATTGGGCCCGAGTAAAACTGAACCTACCGGCAACGACCAGTCAAAGGTAAACAACGTGAGTCCTGATAACCTGGACAAAACTGTGTCAAGAGATGACCTCTCCTTATTCGGAGATGTCAATCTAGTCGGCAACAAAATTGCCGGCCGCTGGCAAATCGTTGAGTTGCTTGGTGAAGGCAACATGAGTACCGTCTATAAAGCGGAAGATGAAACGACGCGCAAATCGGTAGTTTTGAAGCTTATTCACAAAAGTGTTACGGCCAATGTCGTCAACCCAAAACGCCTGGAGCAAAGAGCCAAAGCTCTCATCGCTCTTAATCACGAACACGTATCCAACTTTTACGATATCTACATTTCGCCGCAGCACGAGTACTTTCTCTTCTGCGATTACTTCGCTTCAGAAACCCTGGAAGAAATGTTGTCCAAGTGTGGTCACATTTCTGTCGAAAGAGCCACCCGAATCTTCGAGCAGGCCGCGGATGGACTGGAGTATGCCCATCAGCAAAAAATTCTCCATCGCGACATCAAACCCAGCAACATCTGCCTGGTCAATGATCAATTCAACGTCGACGACGTTAAGGTTGTCGATTTTGGCATAGCCAAACTAATCACTGAGGAAAGCGAAGAAACAAAATCCAGTCAATACATTACGCACACGCGCGAAATTTTTGGCAGCGTTCTTTATATGAGTCCGGAACAATGCGCCGGTAAAAAGGTTGACGCCCGTTCCGATATTTATTCGTTGGGCTGCGTCATGTACGAGGCAATTAACGGTAAGCCGCCGTTCGTCGGCAAGAACGTCATGGAAACAGCCTATAAGCATATGAATGATTCACCGGCGCCGCTCACGGCTCCTTCCCCGGTGAGCCGCTCTTTCGAGCGTTATCAGGTCGTCGTTCTTAAGGCCCTCAAGAAGAATCCACAAGAACGTTACCAGTCGATGTCGGCACTCAAGAACGATCTTGAGATACTGCTTACAGCAAACGATACGGACTGGCAATCAAACGCTTACGCCGCTCGTCGTTCAAAGCGGCACGAGCGCAAGGAATTCTCCAAACGGCGCGTGGCCTGGGGACTGGTCACCGTAGGTCTGTTTAGCTGCTTGATCCTCTGGCTTCTGGCGGTCTGGGCCATTGCCGTGCTCAATTCCAGCGAGTCCGAAGATTACCCCAAGTTTGACAACAATATGCTTTGGGTTGTTCAGGATAAGAAACCGAAGAATCAACCGGAAGATTTTGCTACTCAAAGAGAAGCTCTGCTCCAACAACTCGAAGCCGTTGAGCATAGTAAAACCAAGTATTCGATTGACTACGAAGATGAACTGAGTCACTTGTGCTCGCTCTATGTGAAATCAGGTAGTTGGGCAGATGCCATAAAAGAATTTGAAAAGCTAATAGACGTGCAAAAGAAAGTGAATGGACCAGTAAATCTGGCTAAAGCTTACTCCGAACTGGCCGCCTGTTATTTCTGGCAAGGCAACTTCGCTAAAGCAGAAGAGCTCAGCACGACCGCCTTGAGCTTGGCCAAACGCACGAATAACGATGAGCTTGTTGCCGAAGACAACGCGCTTTCCATTCTGGGGGATATCTATACTCGTAAAGGTGATAACGCCAAAGCCAAAGAAACATTTCTCAGGCTATACGGATTCTGGGATAGGCTCAAACAAAAGTATCCGAGGGAATATGCCAGGGCCAGCGCCATGTTGGCCGATACGTACAGACGCCAGGGACACTTGCCGGAAGCGGAACAGTTTTATAGAAATGCTCTGGATTGGTGGCAGAACTATGTAAGTCATGGGGACATTTTCGTCGCTAAAGCGGAGTATGGACTGGGCTTGGTTTTGCAAGGACAGCATCGTTACACGGAAGCGCGGGTGCGCTACGCATTGGCTATGCAATTGGCCACGAATGCTACCGGCGTTCGCAGCGCCCTGGTCGGTGCCATCCGCAAAGAATCGTCAGAGTGCCTTTTTCACACGGACTTCTGGCGCTGGCTCAATCAGAAGGTCAAACCAGAAGAAGATCTGGCTAAGCAGCAGGAACTGCCGCCCTTGCGTTTGCCCTAAACAAGTTGAAATACAAATCTATGTCTTTCAGATGCGGGGATACGCCGCTTCGTCGAAAAACCAAAAGAGCGTCCCCGTGGGCCGGACTCTCGCTGCGGGAAGCTCGCTCGCCCCAGTAATAACCTGCTTGGCAATTTCTCTCTTTTCTCGACCGGTAACAAGAAAAGCAACAGCCTGACTGCTTTCCAGAACTGGATAGGTGAGGGTGATGCGGGCTTCCGGCTTCACTCCGACAACCGCAGAGGCCCAGGCAAGGCGCTCGCTCAATACGTCGGTACCGGGAAAGAGTGAGGCGGTATGGCCGTCAGGCCCGAGACCCAAAAGCGTTACGTCAAACAGCGGCTTTTCCGGATCTAACCTGTCGCTTCCGTAATAGGACTTGAGTTCCTTTTCGTACATGGCTGCTGCCAGCACAGGTTCTTTCACTTCAGTGTTTATGGCATGAATATTCTTTGCTGGTATGCGCACTTTCGAAAGCATGGCTTCTTCGACCATGTGGTAGTTGCTTAGTGGATCCTTTTTCGAAACAAAGCGTTCATCTCCCCAAAACCAGTGAATGATTTCCCAGGGCATTTGCTCGGCAATTTTCTTATCGGCTAGAGATTGATAAAGAAGCTTGGGGGTCGAACCACCGGAAAGGCAGACGGTAAAGCGATCCTTCGCCTTGAGAGCTAGTTCAAGAAGCCAGTGCCCTACCTTGCCGGCGACAGAAACGGCATCGGGTTGAATGTCAATAACGGTTTGTGCTGATTTAAGCATTCTTCCAATCCTCCGCCAATTCATTATGTCAAGAAGACACTAGAGCACCCAACACATATTTCTCTACCGCTTTAGCGAAACCATCCTCCTCATTTGAATCAGTGACATAGGTCGCTTGCCGTTTCAATTCGTCGCTGCCATTAGCCATGGCAATACTCTTGCCGCTTTGTTTGAACATTGAAAGATCGTTTCCACCATCACCAATCGTCACTACCTCTTCCCGGTCAATGGAAAAATAAGAAAGCAACGTTTCGATGAACAGTCCCTTGCTTGCCTTAGGATGAGTTATATCGAGGTACTGGGGCTGCGATCTACTCGCGGATACCTGGCTTCCGAACTGCTTTTGTACTTCTTTCTCACATTGCTCAACAAGTTCAAACTTCTCACTGACGCCAACAATTTTGCCTGGGTTTCCTTTTATTCCGTCGAAGTTGTTCACTATATGCGGTGCCACCTTGATGACAAATTTCTCGCGCTCTACATATTGTTCGCGTCCCGATTGGACAAACCAATCGTTACCGACATAGACCCAGACACCAAGTGAATGCTTATTGATTATCTCAATTATTTCCTTAGCCAGGGGAAGCGCCAGTGTGTGTTCACTAATTACCGACATGTCTGGACGAACCACCAGGCCACCGTTGTACGCGCCAAGCGGAGTTTCAAGTTTGAGCGGCTCGACAAACATCCTCATCCCACTTGGGGGCCGACTGCTGGTAATGGCAAATTTAATGCCTGCTTCGTGGATTTTTTCTACTGCTCGGCAAGTGCGCTCAGTGAGAATTTTATCTTTGGTGACGAGGGTTCCGTCCACGTCAGAAACCAAAAGCGATATTTTTGGCAACGCCCCGGCTCCGCTAGCATTCATTTGCGAATTCCCCCGCCAACTTGCTTTGATTTAATCGATCACTTTTGTTCAAACATACAGGCCGATCGTATCACGGTCTAGGTCAGAGCATATCGTCCCAAAAAAATCGCCACCATAAGGCAAGCACGACGGCTCTATCTGGTATCATGAGCGTTCGTTCAATTATGACCTGACTGGAGTCTTAAATCTAGCCAGCCTCGATTGTTGTAATTAGACAGGTGTAGTGGAGATGACGACGGCAGCCCAAACCAGCGACCTGAAAAAACGAGCTTCTTACAAGGCTGTCGAATTTGTCAAAGATGGCATGCTGGTCGGGCTCGGTACCGGTTCAACCGCTACCTTCGCCGTGGACGCACTTGCCGAACGGATTGCCCAAGGGCTGAAGATTGAAGCGATCGCAACTTCTGAAAAAACCGCCGAACAGGCGCGCCGGTTAGGGATAAAGCTAACCGATTTTGCTCATCATCACCAGATTGACTTGACCATTGACGGAGCTGACGAAGTTGAAGTGAGCACGCTCAATCTTATTAAGGGTTTAGGCGGCGCTCTTTATCGAGAAAAGGTCGTGGCTAGTGTTAGTAAGCGGCTGGTGATTGTCGTGGATCAATCGAAGCTGGTCGACCGCCTGGGCACAAAGACGGCTGTACCAGTAGAAGTAGTACCATTTGGCTGGCAGCTAACAGCGGAAAGATTGAAGAATCTGGGCAGCACACCGGAACTGCGCTTGACCAGCGACAAAAAACCATACCTGACTGACAATGGCAACTATATAATTGACTGTCGATTCGGGAAAATCGAGGATTCCGCCGGCCTGGCCGATCAAATCGGCCTGACCATCGGCGTCGTGGAAAGCGGCTTGTTCGTTAAGATGACAAGTTTGGTGGTTGCCGGAAAATCGCAGGGTATCGAGATCCTAAGCAGATCTTAAATCCAACAGCGGGGCAGGCGCTCTTGAACGGATCGGAGATGGACCGATCAACTTCGCTCAGCCAAGCATTTTAAGCTGTCTGGTTTCAAATGGCCGGACCAAAATGATATACACTATGGCCTCGTATCCAGCTTGAAACCTGCCAAGCGTACTGTTGAGCACTAAGTCAACCGTGCCGCTGAGTAATTGATCTCAAGAGGCTTGCTGCCATGTCAAACGTGTTGACCCCGACTCTGGCTTCACAGACGATCGACCAGCTCTGCATAAATACAATCCGGACTCTAGCAATTGATGCGGTTCAAAAAGCCAATTCCGGTCATCCCGGTACGCCTATGGCGATGGCGCCTGTGGTTTATTGCCTGTGGCAGCAATTTTTGAACTTCGATCCTGACGATCCGATCTTCCCCAACAGGGACCGCTTCGTGCTCTCGGCCGGGCACGCCTCCATGCTCCTCTATTCGGCCTTATTTCTAGCTCAAGTGAAAGCGGTCGATGCCGAGTACGAGAGACTGGGTGAACCCTCCGTCACGCTTAATGATATAAAGCACTTTCGCCAGCTTGGCAGTAAATGTCCCGGCCATCCGGAATACCATCTCACCTCGGGAATCGAAACAACCACCGGACCCTTGGGGCAAGGGCTGGCCACGAGTGTCGGTATGGCCATTGCCAGGGAGTGGTTGGCCAAAACTTTCAACAAACCTGGCTTTGAAATGTTCAACTATCGCACCTACGCTCTCTGCGGCGACGGTTGTATGATGGAAGGCATCTCAAACGAAGCAGCTTCTCTAGCTGGACATTTGAAACTATCAAGTCTTTGCTGGATCTACGATAACAACCACATCACCATCGAAGGCAACACCGACCTGGCCTTCAGTGATGACGTTGCCTCCAGATTTATCGCTTATGGTTGGCACGTCACCCGGGTTGGAGACGCCAACGATCTGGAACTACTGACTCGTGCTTTCAAAAGTGTACAAGCGGTCAATGATCGTCCCAGCTTGATTATCGTCGACAGTCACATCGGTTACGGCGCGCCCAACAAGCACGACACGAGTGCCGCCCACGGCGAACCACTCGGGGAAGAGGAAGTGCGTCTGGCCAAACGAAACTACGGATTTCCGGAAAACGAACAATTCTATGTTCCAAAAGGGGCGCCGGAACATTTCAGAAATTCGCTGGTGGAACGAGGCGGAAAAGCCAGGAAGAAATGGTTTGAAAAATACGAACAATACAAAAAGCAGTATGCTGTACTTGCCGATCAAATTATGCGCATGCAACGACGAGAACTTCCCGATGGCTGGGACAAGGATCTGCCCGTGTTCTCAACCGATGCAAAAGGTGTCGCCAGCCGAGACTCCTCCGCGCAGGTGCTCAATAAGTTAGCGCGCAATGTTCCGTGGTTGGTCGGCGGCTCAGCGGATCTGGCGCCCTCCACAAAAACGCGTTTGACTTTCGACGGAGCCGGTGATTTTGCTGCCACCAGTTATGATGGTCGCAATTTCCATTTCGGTATTCGCGAGCATGCTATGGCCGCAATATTGAATGGACTGTCGTTGAGCAAAATCAGACCTTACGGTTCTGGTTTTCTCATCTTCAGCGATTATCTAAAACCGGCGCTTAGATTGAGTGCCATTATGGAAGTCCCAGTCATCTATGTGTTCACACACGATTCAATCGGCGTCGGCGAAGATGGACCAACCCATCAACCAATCGAACACCTTGCTTCTTTACGCAGCATTCCCGGATTGATCACCATCCGCCCGGGCGATGCTAATGAAGTGAGAGAAGCCTGGAAAGTGATCGCCCAACTGAAACATCAACCGGCCTGCCTTATCCTGAGCCGTCAGGCTCTACCCACAATCGATCGTTCAATATACGCCGATGCTAGCGGTGTGGCTAAAGGTGCTTACGTTCTTGCCGAGGCAAGCGACGGTAAACCGCAGGTTGTCTTAATCGGCACAGGCAGCGAAGTATTACTTTGTCTTGAAGCTCATGAACAGCTAAAGAATGAGAAAATCCGATCTCGGGTGGTGAGCATGCCATCCTGGGAACTTTTCGAACAACAGCCTGTCGAGTACAGACATAAAGTATTACCACCTGATTTACTCGCCCGAGTATCAGTTGAGCAAGCCTCGACTTTCGGTTGGGAACGCTACGTCGGATGCAGTGGAACCGCAATCGGTATGACGACCTTCGGCGCCTCGGCACCACTGAAGGAACTGCTCAAGAAATTCGGCTTCACCACTCAACATATTATTTCAGCAGCCAAGTCACAGCTCACACGCAAGGAGACTAGCAAGTGAATACCGTAAAAGTACTCAATCCCCTGAAGGCCCTGCAACAGTTCGGACAATCGATCTGGTTCGACTATGTACGCCGCAATCTTCTCGTAAGTGGTGAATTGACACGTCTTATTAAAGAAGATGGGCTGAGGGGTATGACCTCCAACCCGGCAATATTCGAGAAAGCGATAGCCGGCAGCACGGATTATGATGAAGCGCTGCGAAAGCTAGTCAAAGAAATCTCTCAACCAAAAGAACTCTATGAAAAGTTAGCCATTGAGGACATTCAAGCAGCGACGGACCTGATGAAGCCCGTCTTCGAGGAGACAAAGGGGCGTGATGGCTATGTAAGCCTCGAGGTCTCTCCCAAGCTGGCCAACGATACTGCCGGCACTATTGAAGAAGCACGCCGCTTGTGGAAGCTGGTCAACCGGCCTAACGTCATGATTAAGGTGCCAGGCACCGAAGCAGGGCTTCCGGCTATAGAAAAACTCATATCGGAAGGAATTAACATCAACATCACCTTGCTTTTCTATCAGGAAACTTATGAGCGCGTAGCAGAGGCTTTCATCAAAGGACTGGAGACCTTGAAGAAAAATGGTGGCGACGTAAGTAAGGTCGCCAGTGTTGCCAGCTTTTTCGTCAGCCGCATTGACACGCTTATCGATTCAACAATTGAGAAAAAGCTGGCTGACGTGAAAGACCAGAAGGAACAAGCTTTGTTGAAGGGCCTGCTCGGTAAGGTGGCAATTGCCAACGCCAAGATGGCGTATCAGTCTTACAAGCGCATCATCGCACAAGATCGCTGGCAAGCTCTGGCCAAAAGCGGAGCTAAAACGCAGCGTCTTCTTTGGGCAAGCACCGGAACCAAGAACCCCAAATATAGCGATACCTTATATGTGGATGAGTTGATCGGTCCGGACACAGTGAATACCGTGCCGCCTGCCACTTACGAAGCGTATAAGGATCACGGCAAGCCGAACTCGACTCTCGAGCGCGACTTGAATGAAGCCGAAAAAGTGATGGAGGATCTCAAGAAAACTGGGATTTCCATGAAGGAGATCTGTGACAAACTCGTCATCGATGGCGTGAAATTATTTGCTGATGCTTTCGATCAGTTGTTGGCTGCTCTCAGTACAAAACGAAAAACGCTAGCAGCTGCACATCTAGATACAATCAGCTATCACCTCGATAAGAAATCTACAGATGCTGTGCATGCCGCTCTTGATGACTGGAAGAAAAACGAAAAGATTCGCCGTCTCTGGGCACGCGACGCTTCCCTTTGGACCAATAAGGATGAATCGAAGTGGCTTGGTTGGCTTGATATTACCTACGATCAGTTGGCTCATATAACTCCCCTGGAAGTGTTCGCCGAAGAAATCAAAAAAGCCGGTTACAAGCACGCACTCCTGTTGGGAATGGGTGGCTCCAGCCTTGGGCCGGAAGTGCTCGCAAAGACTTTCGGCAGTGCGGCCGGTTTTCCAGAGCTGATCATTCTCGATTCCACAGATCCTGCTCAGGTACTTGATACAGAAAAGAAGATCGCGCTGGACAAGACGTTATTCATCGTTTCGAGCAAATCGGGATCGACTTTGGAACCGAACATTTTCAAACAGTACTTCTTCGAAAAGGTGAAGTCCCAGTTAGGAGCTCAAGAGGCCGGTAAGCGTTTTATCGCGATCACCGACCCAGGATCCAAGTTGGAAGAGGTGGCCAAGAAAGATGGCTTCAGGCATATCTTCCACGGCTTACCTTCGATCGGGGGCCGTTACTCGGTTCTTTCCAATTTCGGCATAGTACCGGCGGCGGTGATTGGTCTAGATCTCAGCAAGTTCCTCAACAGGACAGATCTGATGGTGCACGCCTGTGCAGCTGCAGTTCCACCGGAAAACAACCCTGGGGTAGTGCTTGGCACAGTTATGGGAGTACTTCATAATGCGGGCAGAGACAAAGTAACGATCATCGTTTCCCCGCAGATGGCAGACTTAGGGGCCTGGCTGGAGCAGTTGCTGGCAGAATCTACCGGCAAAAATGGCAAAGGTTTGATCCCAATCGACAATGAGCCAAAGGGCACTCCGGCCGTTGCCGGCAACGATAGATTATTCGTCTATTTACGCCTGCACACCAAACCGGATCCGGCACAGGACAAAGCAATGGACGAACTTGAAGCGGCTGGACAACCGGTTGTACGCATCAGCATAGAGGACATAGACGATCTCGGTCAGGAGTTCTTCCGCTGGGAAATCGCCACAGCGGTTGCCGGTTCAATTATCGGCATCAACGCTTTCGATCAGCCTGATGTCGAAGCCAGTAAGGTCGCCACCCGCAATCTTACATCTGCGTACGAGAAGACCGGCAAGCTTCCGGCCGAAACCCCATTTTTAGAAGTGGACGGATTTAAGCTATTTAGCGATCAGACTAATGCCGAAGCGATCAAGAAGGGCGCCGGCGGCAGCAAATCGCTTGCCGATTACCTCAAGGCGCATTTTGCTAGAGTAAAACCCGGCGACTATTGCGCGCTGCTCGCCTATCTGCAAATGCTCGATAAACACGCCTCTATTCTTCAACAAATCAGGCGCTCTTTGCGCGATAGCAAAAAGGTTGCCACTTGTTTGGGCTTTGGACCAAGATTTTTACATTCTACTGGCCAAGCTTACAAGGGTGGGCCGAATACTGGTGTCTTCTTACAAATTACTGTTGACGACGCTAACGATGTACCTATACCGGAGCAGAAATATACCTTTGGAGTCGTCAAGGCAGCGCAGGCTCGAGGCGATTTCGAAGTACTGGCGCAAAGATCGCGGCGCGCTCTGCGCGTACATATCACTGCCGCTGTGGAAGCCGGTTTACAGAAACTATATGAGGCAGTTCAGCAAGCTCTTAAGTAACGAATAAGGAGTGATAGTCATGCAATTGGGAGTATTAGGCCTGGGCCGAATGGGCGCCAACATTGTCCGACGGCTGATTCGCAACGGTCATGAATGTGTGGTCTATAATCGCTCCTTCGATAAAGTAAAGGAGCTGCAAACCGAGGGCGCCAAAGGTGCGAAAACCCTCGAAGAACTGGTAGCCGGTTTGACTAAGCCTCGCGCTGCCTGGGTAATGATCCCCGCCGGGCAACCTACCGAGCAGATGGTTTTGGCCCTGGCTAATTTGATGGAATCGGGCGACATCATTATTGATGGTGGAAATTCGTATTATAAGGATGATGTTCGCCGGGCCCAGCTTATGGCAAAAAAGGGGATTCACTATTTAGATGTCGGCACCAGTGGTGGTGTATGGGGGTTGGAACGCGGATATTGTTTGATGATCGGCGGACCGGAAATTGCCGTAAAGCATCTCGACCCGATCTTTAAGACCCTGGCCCCTGGCATCGGCAATATCCCAAAAACTCCCGGCCGCCAGAAGTTTAATCCGACAGCAGAGCAAGGTTATCTCCATTGTGGTCCAACGGGCGCCGGTCATTTCGTAAAAATGGTTCATAACGGCATTGAATATGGAATTATGCAGGCTTATGCCGAGGGATTCGATATATTCGCCAATGCCAATTCA
>PSRH01000100.1 GCA_003175915.1 Candidatus Melainabacteria bacterium
GATTGTAACTCGGTCAGGCAATTTAACCTACAGAGCGGTGTGAAATAGCCTACAATGCGGGATCTGGCAGTGGAGGCTAAGCATGCAATTACAACAAGAGGACAGACGACTTTCAATATTGCCTCCCAAGCCCTACGCGGCCCTTATTTTTGATTGCGATGGAACTTTGGCAGATACCATGCCCCTGCACTATCAGGTATGGACGGAAGTGCTGGGCTCTCGGGGTGTGACGTTCACAGAGGAGCAGTTCTATAGTTTCGCCGGCAGGCTAACGATTGAGATTGTTCGCATGCTTAATGACAGGCATGGCTATAATCTGGATCCGCGGGAGATAGAGCAAGAAAAGGAAGATCGCTATGCTCAAATAGCTCATCAAGCTCTGGAGATACAAGCCGTCACTGATATTGCTCGCGATCATTTTGGTAAGGTACCAATGGCGGTGGCATCCGGAGGACATCGCTCCGTTGTTGAGACAACCCTCAGGTCCGTGGGGATACGAGAGCTTTTTGACATAGTTGTTGGTGCTGGGGACGTGAAGCAGGGCAAGCCGGCGCCGGACTTGTTTCTATTGGCCGCCGAGCGTATGGGAGTGGCCAGTGACTCCTGCGTTGTCTATGAAGACGCAGACCTCGGGGTGGAAGCGGCTCGCCGAGCCGGGATGCGGGTGGTTGATGTACGGGTGCTATGGCAAAATCGGCATGAATAGGGGCTTTCGATCCGCCGGCTGAGCTAGCGTGAGCGGCTGGATTGATTAGAACTGCTTGACTACCGGCTGGGATTGGTCCATAATATTGTGCCCTCCCCGAGCACAGGTGCCCAGCTATGAGCGATCAGAGCAAAGATCAAAGAATTGGCGAGGCAATCTTCCTTTCTTACTCGCTCGTTCGAGTTCTAGTGGCGGTGGGTCTCATATTAGCGGGACGTTTCTTCGTCGAATTACTACCTATCGATCCGTCCAACCAAAAGCTTTTGGCAAATATATTATCGATCGGCATCGTCTTCGCCCTACTCATAACCGACAAGGGTCTGACGAGATTCCTCAGGTAAGCGCTTCCATAATTGGCAGCTATTTGGTCGACCCTTGTCTGTCGTACACGTAAGATTTCGCCTGTTTGTCTGCTTGTGGCTTGTTGCCGTTTGGTCTCGGTTTTCCGACGCCGTCTCCTAAAATTTCTGGAGGAAAGCGAAGTCGCTTTTTCTCAATTTTAGAAGGGACTTTGCTCTGGTCTTCTTTGCGCGACGGTAGGTCACCTACATCGGAGCCTGCCCCGAGGTACTATAAGCACATCCTTGACTCTTGTATTGGGATCAAAAACCGTGCGGGCAGGTCGGCCCAGTACCTTTTGACGAGAGGGATTCAGCTCACCGTCAGGACCAAGACCGTGGGGCAATTGTATTGTGTCGTTGCTCTGGGCGGGACACGTTGAGGTGAGTAATAGTAGAAGAACGAGTTGGCGAGTGATATTGCCCATAATTCTCACGATGGATAGATTCCCTGCGAGAGAATAGCAGAGCCTGGAGTGTTGTCAAGCGCAACGCCGAACAGTTTTTCTGGAATGTGGATTCAGCGCTTGATTGCGCATAGAATATTGAAAGCAGATCCAAGAGCTTGCCAATGACAGAAAACGAAAACGAAGAAGACGGAATCAAGGTACAGGTACTACAGCACGTCTCTTTTGAAGCCCCTTTCAATATAGAAACCTGGGCCAGAGAGAAGGGCTTTAAGGTAGCGAAAACATATCTATTTGACGAGCCGCTCAGACTTCCCCAAGTCAATAATTTTGACTACCTGGTGATTATGGGCGGGCCGATGGGGGCGAATGACGACAAAAAGTTCCCCTGGCTGACTCAAGAAAAGAAACTGATTGAAGGAGCAATAGCAGCGCAAAAAAAGGTTCTTGGGGTTTGTCTGGGCGCTCAGCTTGTCGCCCAGGCTCTTGGTGCAAGCGTTAGTACGAGTCCACACAAGGAAATCGGTTGGTTTCCTATTGAATCGGTAAACGGTGGCACAACGCTGAACGGATTAATACCAAGCCCGCTCCTGGTTCTGCACTGGCACGCTGATAGCTTCGAGCTCCCCCAAGGGGCAAAACGCCTGGCTCGCTCATCCGTTTGCGAAAATCAAGCTTTCATCTGGTCCGAAAGAGTTCTTGGCCTGCAGTTCCACCTGGAAGTGCAGCCGGAACACGTGCGCGACTTCGTAGCTCACTGCAGAAAGGAACTCACCGAGGGCGGACCTTTCGTGCAAAGAGCCGAAAGTATCTTGGCTGAATCTGGAAAAGCGCTGGCTATGAGGCCGGTACTCGACAAAGTACTAGACTCGTTTTTCACACCTGCGAAATGAGAGGGCGGGGTTACTGCGTGAGTCGACGATCAGTCAAGACGTCCTTCGAGCGGCAACATCACATTTGATACCAAGACCGATCATGTCACTGCCGGTGGTGCCCCATTTTACGCTGAGACCAAAACAACGCACATCTTGGATCAATCTGAATTGCTTTATTCGCAGCAATTCGAAGATTAACGGCAAGGCGACAAGAGCTAAGATTTTGTGCCTCGGACTATCGACAAAACGCTGCACTTGTATCCTAGATATTGATTGATGCATGACTTATGCTAGTAATGGCTGTGTCACAAAACAGATTAAGCCCAACTTGTGTATGAACAAGCGATCATTAGATGATTATACGAATTGCGCCTTTGTGCCGTTTGATACGTCTTTATTAGTTTGGCAGCAAGCTACTTGGCAAATGCGATGAGAATCCAAGACGGGCTCGATATTCCTCTAATTGCACTGATAGTTTGTTGCTTTTTGCTGGCAATAGCACTGGGCCTTGCCTGGCGGCTTGTTGTCTTGCTCAGGAAGGCAAAGTCCGAGCTTTCCGAGAAAGAAACGAGGATTCGTTCCCTTGTCGAGGCGCAAGAGCCGTCTAAGCAAAACGACCAACGTTTTCGACTGATGACCAGCAACATTAACGAGATTTTCTGGATCACCGATGCGCGTGGGGCGGTGCCTGTGTTTGTCAGTCCGGCCTATGAGCAAATCTATGGACGCACCGTCCAGAGTCTTTTTGACGATCCAAAGCAGTTCTTTGAAGCTGCGCATCCTGATGACAGAGAGAAATTGGCGAATGTGATCCGATTGCAGAGAACCGTTGAACACTCGTGCGAGATCGAATTTAGAATTTGCCGACCGAGTGGAGAGGTCAGGTGGATTTGGGCCAGGTTGTCCCCAATGTTTGATGAAAAGGGAAAGCTTACAGGACTATGCGGTATCAGCAGCGACGTCACTGAGAAGAAACAAGCTCAGATCCGCGTAAGCGAGTTTTACTCGATTGTTTCACACGAACTGCGCACTCCCCTCACGTCGATTAGAGGGTCGTTGAAACTGCTTGAAGGTGGGCGGACCGGTGATCTTTCCTCAAAAACTATGCAGCTGATAAAGATCGGGGTAGTGGAGTCCGATCGTTTGATGCGGCTCATCAACGATATTTTGGACATCAAGAAGGTTGAAGGCGGACAATTTGAACTGGAAAAAACGCAAATTGATCCCGAACGGCTGGTCCATCAGGCACTGCAGTCGATGTCGAGTGCGGCCGCGGAAGCCGGCATAGATCTTAGAAGTTCTGTCAAAGCGGAGCGCCAATTGTACGGAGATTTTGAGAGACTACTGCAGGTCCTGACCAATCTGCTCTCTAATGCAATCAAATTCTCCAGTAAGGGCTGCGAAGTGAACCTGATCGTCGAAGATCAGGAGAACAAGACGATTAGATTTTCGGTCAAAGATGACGGACCAGGAATACCAGCTGACAAAATGCACAAATTGTTCAATATGTTTCAGCAGTTGGATTCATCAGACTCTCGCATGAAGGGTGGTACCGGGCTCGGACTGGCAATTTCTAAATCGATCGTCGAGCTTCATCACGGCCAGATTGGCGTGGACAGCAAAGAAGGAGAAGGCTCAACGTTTTGGTTTGAAATTTCCACAGAAAACAGCGTTGGAAGCTAGAAGCCGTTTGAGCCTATGGTAAACGATTCCGTAGCGATTGATGTCGTGGCAGGAGAAATTCGCGCCAGACGTTGAGTGTCGGCAAAGTGCTCTCTCAGCAATAGCCGCTCATAGGTTTGTATGTAGTCTCGAACCATATGTCGGGAGGTGAAACGCTTTTCGAAGGCGTCCCGACAGGCGCGCCTGTTAAGTTTCTGTACTTTATGCAGTGCTACTACCGCTGCTTGTATGTCGTCACAGATGAAACCAGTGACGCCTTCTTCAATAACTTCTGCAATTGAGCCACGTCGATAGGCAACAATCGGTGTGCCGCAGGCAAGAGCTTCGATCAAAACGATGCCGAAGGGCTCAGGAAAATCAATAGGATGAAGCAAAGCACAAGCGCCCCCGATAAGCTCGTTCTTGACGCTCTCGCCTACTTCACCGATATACTCAACATCGGATCCCTGCAAGAGTGGCTTGATCACATCTCGATAATATTCGCGATCTACTGGATCTACCTTCGCCGCTATCTTGAGAGGTACGCCTGCGGTTCTGGCGATTTCAATCGCTCTATCGACTCCTTTCTCCGGGCAGATACGGCCTAAGAAAAGAGCATAATTTTGAGGTTCTTCGACAAAGGAATAGGTATTGAGCGGTAAGCCGTGATAGATCGTGTCCTGCCAGTTAAGCCAGGGGACCGGTCGCCTTTGCGCATTCGATATCGAGACTAGTGGTGCTTTGCTGAACTCGTCAAAGATCGGCAAAAGATAGCTCATATCCAGACGCCCATGCATCGTGGTCAGAGAAGGAATCGGCAATTTGCGGGCCGAAGACAGATGAAGGTATTCCAGATGGAAATGCACCAGATCGAAATCGGCGGCCATCTGCGAGATCTTTTCTAACATAAGCATGTGTGGGACAACTTTGTCCGTGCAGTTATTGTCGAAGCGTAAAGCTTTCTGGCACATCGGAACTAATTTGGCCGAGGTGAATGAGTCACCACTGGCAAAGAGGGTGACTTCGTGACCACTGCGAAAGAGTTCCTCCGTGAGCCAGTGGACTACTCTTTCCGTGCCGCCGTAATACTTCGGAGGAACGCTTTCAAGCAAAGGTGCTACTTGGGCAATTCTCATTCTTTGATCTCCGGAGTTCTATGAAATCTTATGGGAGATCTCGTGTTGAGATTGTGAGAACCGGGTGGGAAAAACCCCACTGATATTCTACGGTTTGAACAACTGAAATAGACGCTTGATCTCGTGCCAAATTGTTGATTGCTGAGCGCCGGTAGCGAAGCCGTGGTCGTTCCCGGAATTTTTCCTCGCGTCGAATTTCTTTGCAAGCGGGCTGTTCTGACCGGATCTCTCTTGCAACAATTTGCTCAAATGTGGTCGTCGAGGCTGCCTCTCGCCGAACGGGCTGGTTTCCTGAGAATGGCTTGTGGAAATCATCGCCTCTTCAGGAACGACGAAATCGGGGTGGATCTCGTGATAAATGCGATAGAGCTCATAACGGACGACCCTTGCTGATTGTGGTCGGTCGTCTATAGAGTGAGCCGTCAACCTTCTTATAAGATTGTCCAGGCTAACCAGCACCTCCCGTTTTATCTGGGCTGGTGCGCTGACGGCAAGCGGTTTTGGACGTATGCCCGTTAAGAGTTGCCCGAGCGTGGCCCCCAGTGCGTAAAGATCGCTTCTCGGTTCGGGGCGGCCGAAGTACTGCTCGGGTGGGGAGTACCCGGTGGTAACCACTCTTGTGGCAGCTTGTCTGGGCAATATGGAGCGGGCGATGCCGAAGTCGATGAAGACGATTTGACCTTCGGGCGTCAGCATCAAATTGCTCGGTTTTAAATCTCTATAGATGATCGGTGGCTCGTGCTCGTGCAAATACTCGAGAATCTCGCAACACTGAATGGCTATCTCGACAGTTGCTTCCGATGAAAATGAACCCCAACTCTTGATGATCTCATCGAGGTTATTACCGGGGATGTAGTCCATGACCAAGAAATACTCTCGATTCTCAGTCACGCAATCATCGAAGAGCCTGACGATTCCCGGGTGGCTTAAACGCCTGAGAATATCTACTTCCCGCTTAAAGAAGCGGACTGCTTCATCATGTTCTTCTGGAGTTGCGTCATTGATGGTCAGCTGCTTGAGTACGCAGAGTGCATTATTGCGAGCCTTATCTTCAGCCAGATAGGCCACACCCATACCCCCTTGTCCCAGATGCTGGCGCAGCTGGTAGCGGGAAAGCCAATTGTCGATGTCATGACTCACTTTGCGGACCTCAGGCATTGAAGCGCCGGTGCTGCCTCAAATGCTTTCTTGTCATACCCTGCCCCCAAATACACAAATCAGCATGGGGCATTGTACTGAACAGCGATTGACCGTTCCAAAACTTAACTAAACATTCCTGGCTGAGTGTTGGCAAAAAAGAGTATTGACATACATCCGTATGGTATGATACTTTCTAATGCTCCCCCC